>JACPLB010000002.1 GCA_016186705.1 Candidatus Kaiserbacteria bacterium
ACGTCAACGACGAGCCAGGAGGTGAGTACAATGATGATGCCGACGAATGTATTGGTGAAAATCTTCCGCGCATTCGTGATTCTTTCAGGACTCGTTCCTCCCGTAAAGAAAAGGAAACCGGCGTATGCAAAGAGAAGCGCCGCGGCAATGAATGTGATGCGGACAATGAATTCAATGAATCTTTGCGCTAGTTGAGTAAGATGGCAAATGTTGCATTCGGGACCGTTACACGGAACGAGCCCACCTGCCTGCGCATACGAAAGGTCAGGGGCAATGAGCGCAAACCCTACGAGAAAAAAAGCGAACGCTGTTGCGAGGACGGTATATCTCATTATGTTTCCAATCATATAAGGGAATGGGGGCTGAAACAAGGCGGGGTGTGTAATAAATTGTGCGCCGGGAGAGATTATCCTGACGGTTGCTAACTCACTTCGTTCGTAAGCACCGCGGGACACAGCTCACAGTCTTGCTTCGCAAGACATTGCTCCGCTGGTTCGAATCCCATGTGAAGTGTTCAAACACTTCACATCCTCGGCGGTACATATGCAAACCCGCACACCAGAAGGTGTGCGGGTTTTGGCATTGTGCGCCGGGAGGGATTCGAACCCCCGTAGGGCAAGCCCGGTGGATTTACAGTCCACTGCATTTGACCACTCTGCCACCGACGCATTAATTGCGGTCAAGGAGTCTTCTAAACGCCTCACCGCCCTTATATTGCTTTATTTGCTTCTCTCACGCAAATGCTTCTTCTCGGGAAGAATATTTTTCTGAATATACAAGCGTAAGAGGTACTCTATTTTTAGTGGAGTAATTATAACCTAGATTATGTTCCTTCACTCTTTGTACAAGATTAGAGGTACAACCAATATAATATCCGCCATCTTTCTTGCTCTTTAGGATATACACACTCCACATTTTGCTATCGACCACCCCGCCATGGCGGGGTAAACTCTGCCATGTACCCCGCTTTTGAGCGGGGCCGACGCATTTATTATTCGATTATTGAAGGATTCTTTGTAAGCTGACGCAACTAGGTTGTGGCGTGTTGTGTTTTACGAGTGCGAGGCACGGCACGCGAACGTATGTGCCGCTTTTTCACCTCAAAGACAAACTCGTTGCTCTTGAAATCAACCGATATGGTGCCTCCTTCCATCACGCCGCGGGAGACCATCATACTCGCAATCGGCGTAAGAATTTTTGATTGAATCAGCCGCTTGAGGGGACGAGCGCCGTATTGCGGATTATATCCCTCTTTCGCGAGATACGAAAGTACGTCCGCGGACACGGAAAACTTCACTTCTTTTGCGAGAAGTCTTTCCTTTACGATGCCGACCTGAATTTCCACAATTTTCTTAATTGCTTCTTGCGAGAGAATATCAAAAATGACGATTTCATCAAGCCGATTGAGAAACTCCGGACGGAAATGGTCCTTGAGCGCCTTCATGACCTTGTCTTTTATTTCGCTGTATTGCGCGTCAGTATTGTCGGCGCTGTTGGTGAATCCGAATTTCGCCATCCGGTCAATGTATTCAGCACCGATATTCGACGTGAGAATGATAACGGTGTTCTTGAAATTAACCTTGCGCCCCTTGGCATCGGTTAAATGTCCGTTATCAAGCACTTGAAGCAGGATATTAAAGACTTCCGGATGCGCTTTCTCTATCTCGTCAAAGAGGAGCACCGAGTACGGGCGATGGCGGATCCTTTCGGTCAAACTTCCTCCTTCATCATATCCGACATATCCTGGAGGCGCACCGATCATTTTCGATATTGAGTGTTTTTCCATGTATTCGGACATATCAACACGAATGAGTGCGCTTTCATCGTCAAACAAGAACTCCGCAAGACCTTTGGTTAATTCCGTTTTCCCCACACCGGTAGGACCGAGGAAGAGAAATGAGCCAATCGGACGATTCGGGTCGGAGATGCCCGCACGAGAGCGTTTAATTGAATCGGAAATTAATTTTACGGCGTTATCCTGCCCGACAATCCGCTTTTTGAGCACATCTTCCATGCGGTTTAATTTTTCCGCTTCCTCTTCAAGCATGCGCGCTACGGGAATCCCCGTCCACCGAGATACCACCTCGGCAATGTCGCTCTCGATGATTTCTTCTTTGAGGATTCGCCGGGAACTTTGCAGTTTTTTAAGTCTTTTCATCTTTACCATCAGATCTTTTTCATGCTGTGGAATTTTTCCGTACCGGATTTCCGCGGCACGCGAGAGGTCCGCGGTCGCTTCAGCGCTCTCCGCTTCAAGACGCAACCTCTCGAGGTCTCCCTTGAGCGTCTTTATCTCGCCGAGCACTTCCTTTTCATTCGTCCACTTCAGCTCAAGTTCAGAGGTTTTTTCTTTCAAATCCGAAATTTCCTTTTCAATTTTCTTCGTTCGGTCTTTTGCTTTTTTCTCTCCAGCTTCCGCCTCTTTCTTAAGCGCTTCTTTCTCGATTTGAAGACGCATAATTTTCCGATGTGCCTCTTCAAGCACCGGCGGCTTGTTTTCAAGAGAAATGCGCAAGGACGACGATGCTTCATCGATGAGGTCAACGGCTTTGTCCGGCAGGAACCGGTCGGAAATATAGCGTGAACTTAAATTCACCGCGGCGATAATCGCGTCGTCGGTAATGTGGACTCCGTGGAATAATTCGTATTTCTCTTTCAGTCCCCGAAGTATCGCAATAGCATCTTCAACTGACGGCTCGTTGACAAAGACCGGCTGGAAACGGCGCGTAAGCGCGGGGTCGCGTTCAATGTGCTTTTGGTATTCCTTGAGTGTGGTCGCTCCGATAACGCGCAACTCTCCGCGCGCAAGCGCTGGTTTGAGCATATTTGAAGCGTCCATCGCGCCTTCCGCGGCGCCCGCGCCCACAAGCGTATGGATTTCGTCAATGAAAAGAATTACCTTTCCCTGCGAGCGCTCGACTTCCTTCATGATGTTTTTGAGCCGCTCTTCAAATTCGCCGCGGTACTTGGTGCCGGCAATGAGCATGCCGAGGTCGAGCATGACAAGTTCTTTGCCCTTGAGCGAGTCCGGAATGTCCCCGCTCGCCATCCGCGCCGCGAGTCCTTCGGCTATTGCGGTTTTCCCGACACCGGCTTCCCCGATGAGAATCGGATTGTTCTTCGTTCGACGCGAGAGAATCTGGATAACGCGCGTAATTTCGTTGTCACGCCCGATAACCGGGTCAAGCTTGTTTTCGGAGGCAAGTTTGGTGAGCGAGCGCGTGTAGCGGCCGAGAGAACGGTTTTGCTTCGGCTGGCGCGCCTCGGGACTGTCGGTTTCTCTCAATTCATTAAACACGTTGAGTACCGTGTTTCGGTTGATCTGAAATCGTGAGAGCACATCGCGCGCCGGTCCCGGCCGGTCAATGATCGAGATGAAAAGGTGCTCCGTTGAAACAAACGAGTCGTTGAATCCTTCGGCGACTTTTGTCGCGTTCTCAAGTACCTGTGCGAGTTCGGGAGTGAGATACAACTGGTATGACGGGGAGAGCACCGAACCGCTCTCAAAGCCCTCAATTGTTTCGATGAGCGCGTCAGTGAGAAGAATCGTGTCAACATCCATGCGCTCAAGAATCGAGAGCACCATACTCTCCTCCTGAAGCACGAGCGCCGTCAGCAAGTGGAGCGGATTAACATGATTTTGCCCGCGCTCAATGGCAAGCTCATGAGCTTTTTTGATAGCTTCTTTTGCTTTGGTTGTAAAATTATTAAACGGTGTCATAGGTAATACGTGGCGGATATTAAACTTTCCTACCTTGATTATAATTAACCTTACGCTCCTTATTTTCGTGCTGCAAGCTCCACGATTTGAGACTGCACGACTTGAATCGGAGTGAAGTAAGACTGCCCGCGAATGCGGCTCTCTACGGTACTTATGCCGACGACATCACCGAAAAGATTAATGAGTATCCCTCCTTTTTCAATGTGCGGAGCCCCAATAGTGGTTTCTATCGCCTCAAGCACGGAGACAGTCGCAGGGGTCGTCGTCCCGGATGCATTTCCTAACGGAGCGACCTTGGTTTCTTTTTCATCAAGCCCTGAAATGATGCCCGCCGCAACGCTTAACCGCTCGGTGCCGGAGAGCGTAATAACGCTCTGACCGAGTTTCAGCGTGTTCAGGTCTCCGTACTTAATACTTCCCGGGACAACTCCATCCACTTCGGTAAACGTAAGGCGCACAAGCGCAGTCGGCTTGTCATCCGAGAGAACTGCCAGCGTACCGGGAATGTCTTTACCGTTTGAGAGAACGACACGAAACGTGTCCCCTCCTCGTACAAGCGATGCATCCGTTGCCGCGGTAACAACCCCGTCTTTCGATACGATAACGCCGGCGCCGAGATATACTCTCCCTTCAGAAGTGTCTCTGTAAATCCGCACTATCTTATCGGTGTTTTTCTTGATTGCGTCCGTAATCAAATCCTCCTCGTTTACGACGATGGTTTTCTCATTGGTAATCACGGTCGCCGCTTGATTTTCGCCCGGCACCACCCGCTCTACGGTTTTTTCAACCACTCTATTGATAGTCTGCGTTATGACGGGAGGCGCCTGGTCGAGGAGCGTAACGGTGACAATGCCGGTCGCGATTGACGTCACAAAGCTCACCAGAAGCGTGAGAAGTACGATTTGTGCTTTTGTGAGGCGTTCAATATCCATATGCCATATGATACAGAACCTGGAGTGTCACCGCAAGAAAAACTGCAGAGCGAAACGCTCTATGTAATCCATACCACTAAGAAAAAACTAACACTATAATTTAAATCTGTCAAGTTTCGACACTTCGTGTGCAAGCACCGATACCACCCGGTCAATGTCTTTCCGGGTTATCTTTCGTCCAAGAGAAAATCGTACCGCGCTTTTGGCTACTTCTCGGCTTTTGGAGAGCAATTCAATGACGTAGGAGGGTTCTCCCTGCCGTCCGAGGCACGCGCTTTTTGTTGCCGCCGCGATGCCATGCTCGTCGAGCGCGATGACAAGGTATTCGTTGTCCATGCCCGGAATCGAGATATTTATAATGCTCGGAGAGCGCTTGAAACGATCGCCGTTAAGCACCGCCCGCGGGACATGTTTCTTAAGCTCCTCGATAAAGTAATCTTGAAGCGAGGCGATTGACGCAGACTCCAACATGTAATGCGCCGCCGCTTCCGTAAAGGATTCTTTCATACCGACAATGAGAGGAATGTTTTCCGTTCCCGGGCGTAAGCCATACTCTTGGTTCCCTCCTTTCATAAGCGGCGCAAGTTCAATATTCTTTCTCTTGTAGAGAAAACCGACTCCTTTCGGTCCGTATATTTTCTGCGCGTCAATGGTCATCATATCTGCTCCGAGATACTTCGGAGTGCAGTCAAAGTAGAGCGGCGCCTGACTTGCGTCAGTATGAAAAGCAACTTCCACTTTTTCTTTTTTTTCGTGCTCGCGTAATACTTCAGAGATTTCGTGAATCGGCTGGACTGTGCCTATTTCGTTATTAACGTAACTTATCGAAACAAGTCGCGTTTCTCTCCTCAAGAGCGCGCGAATATCTTCCGGACGAACAATGCCCTCTTCGTTAAAATCAACGACACTAACCGACACCCCCTTCTCTTTCAAAAAAAGAAAGCTGTCGCGAACCGACGGATGCTCTCCCGAATTTGTGATAATGTGCGTGCGCGCGAGCTCCTCTTTCCGCGACAGGGCTTCCATGAAACCGAGAATTGCCAGATTATTCGCTTCAGTGCCTCCCGAAGTAAAGATAATTTCTTCAGGATGGACGGATAGTGTGTGCGCGATGTCTTCCCGCGCGAGAGAGAGTGCCTCACGAGCACTCTCTCCTTCGCGATAGACGCCGCCCGCGTTCCCAAAATGATGATTCCAGTACGGTTGCATTTTCTTCAGCACGCGCGGGTCAAGCGGAGTCGCCGCCGCGTGGTCAAGGTAGATTCGTCTCGTGCCAAATATGTTCTTCGTGTGATAATTCATTATTGTATCTCCCCTACTGCTTTTGCAAAACGACGTGAGCGGTGTATAATTCGTACTTGCAATAAAAGATAATCTCGTGCACGCGCGCTATGATACCACCTTCACTCTTTAACACGGAAACTCTCGCGTACGTTCTTCTGACAGTACTCGTTTTCTTTCTGGCGTGGAATATCCGGCTTGAAATCAAACTTCGCCATCTTCTCTCGGGTAAGGACGCACGCAGTCTTGAGGATACCATTGTGCATATTAAAGAAGGGCATGAAGCGCTTCATGCGTTCCGCGCGGAAGTGGAAGCGTACCTCAAGCGCGTCGAGCGCCGGCTCAAGAGAAGCATCCAGGGAGTGGAGACTATCCGCTTCAATCCGTTCAAGGGCATCGGCGCGGGCGGCAATCAGAGCTTCTCGACCGTATTTTTAAACGAGGAAGGCAACGGCGTCGTTATCTCAACGCTCCACGCCCGCGACCGCATGAGTTTCTTTTCAAAACCATTGGTGCGCTTCTCATCATCGCACGAGCTCACTGAAGAAGAGAAGGAGGCGATTCTCAAAGCGAAATCCCTTGTGCACGAGCCGAAGGCGTAGCGTATGGACACGATATGGAACAGAAGAAAAACAATCGAACAAAACGAGCCCCTGTCATTGTGGTTATGGGGCATGTTGACCACGGCAAGTCAACGCTTCTTGATTATATTCGAAAAACAAACGTCGTCGCGGGGGAAGCCGGAGGCATTACCCAGCGCATATCCGCCTACGAAGTAATACATAAAGACAGAGAAGGGAACGAGAGAAAAATAACGTTCCTTGACACTCCCGGTCACGAATCGTTTTCAAAAATGCGTTCGCGGGGCAGTAAAGTTGCCGACATCGCGGTGCTTGTTGTCTCCGCGGAAGAAGGTGTGAAACCGCAGACAATCGAGGCGTACAAAGCAATCACGGAAAGCGGGATTCCGTGCATCGTTGCAATCAATAAGATTGACAGACCCGGGGCAAACGTTGAAAAAACGAAAAATAGCCTCGTTGAGCATAACATATATCTTGAAGGGCTCGGCGGGGAGATTCCTTGGGTCGCCATCTCCGCAAAAAGCGGACAAGGGATTGAAGAGCTCCTTGACATGATGCTCCTTGTCGCCGACCTCGCGGAACTCTCCGGCAACACCGACATGCGGGGGGAAGGCGTGGTCATTGAGGCGCATCGCGATACGAAAGAAGGGATATCCGCGACACTTCTCATCAAAGAGGGCTCAATTAAAAAAGGCATGTTCGTGAATGCCGGAAAGAGCGTGGCGCCTGTGCGGATGATGGAAGACTTCTCCGGAAAAAGAGTGGATGAATCATCGTTTTCAAGTCCCGTGCGCCTTGTTGGATTTAACTCCGTGCCGCACGCGGGAGAGCGTTTCACTGCGCATACGACAAAAAAGGAAGCGGAAGAGGCCGCTAAAGCGCATGTAACAAAAGCAAAAGATAAAACGGGCGTTGAGGCGCCTCACGCTACCGAAAAAACAACTGAAAAAGAGAGTATCCCACTTGTGCCGATTATTCTGCGCGCGGACGCGCAGGGGTCCATTGAGGCAATTGAGCACGAGATTGGAAAAATAAAACACGACCGCGTGGAAGTGCGGGTAGTGCAAAAAACCGTCGGGGACGTATCAGAAGGAGACGTAAAGCTTGCACTCGGAAGTCCCCTGTCCATCGTCCTTGGTTTCAACGTCGGCGCGGACAGCGCCGCGAAGGACCTCGCGGAGCGGCACGGTATTCAGATACATACGTTTGACATTATCTATAAACTCGCTGAATGGCTTGAGAAAGAGATACGTGACCGCACGCCTCATGTTGACGTTGAAGAATCAACGGGACGTGCGATTGTGCTTAAGATTTTCAACAAGACGAAAAACAAGCAGGTAGTCGGAGGGCGGGTCGACTCCGGAAAGCTCAAAGTCGGCAGTACCATTCAGATTATCCGTCGTGACAATCGTCTCGGCACCGGCACTGTCATAAACCTTGAACAGCGGAAATTGAAAGTGAAAGAAGTAGAGGAAGGAAACGAGTTTGGCGCGCAAATCGAATCGCGCATTGAACTCTCTCCAAAGGATGTCATTGAAAGCTTTGTGCTCGTCAAAAAGTAAGCTAGTATGTCCGAGAGAATTGTACAAGTCTCCCATCTTATAAAGGAAGCCGCTGCGGATTTCCTCAACAAGGAGTCGAATCGGGTGGCATTGATGACTATTACGCATGCGGATATCTCACGCGATTTGAGGAACGCGACGGTGTATTTTACCGTACTCCCCGACACGTACGAGGATGAGGCGCTCAATTTCGCCAAGAGAAAACGGACTGAATTTAAAGACTACTTGAAGTCTCATCTTCGGCTCAGACGAATTCCGTTCGTCGAATTTGAGGTAGACAAGGGAGAGAAACATCGGCAACGAATTGATGATGTCACGCGGGACACGGAATAAAAGAGACTCTCTATTGTATGATGGCAACGTACGGTTTGGTGGCGAAGAGGTAACGCGGCGGTCTGTCCCCCTACGGGGGATCTGCCGTAGGCATGACAAAACCATGAGTTATTATGTGTATATATTGAAAAGTCTCAAAAATAATGACATCTATGTTGGTAGTACTGAAAACTTGGAAAATAGAATCTCATTGCATAATAGAGGTAGAGTGCGGTCTACCAAAACTTGTAGGCCGTGGGTGCTTCTAGAACATAGACCATGTAATTCTAGAAGTGAAGCGGTAAGATTAGAGCAATTTCTCAAGACTGGACAGCAGAAAGAGTTGCTAAGAAGAAAATATGGCGGTATGGCGAAGGGGTAACGCGGCTGTCTGCAAAACAGCTATGCGCCGGTTCAAGTCCGGCTACCGCCTCAAAATTATGCTTACTTCAAAACAAGAAGATTGGAGAAAGTTGCTCTTGAGAAATAACCAAAAAAGTTGTTAAATAGTGTTCATGCTCGGGTGGCGGAATTGGTATACGCGCACGACTTAAGATCGTGTCCCTCACGGGATGTGGGTTCGATGCCCACCCCGAGCACAAAAACAAAGGAGTAAGGTAAAACGTACCTTGCGACTTTTGTTTTGTAGTTTCGGGTGGGAATCGAAGGACGGAGTCCCGTCTTTAGCAGGACGAGTCGGGGTCGCGAGTACTTATGAGCGATGCGAATTAGTAACTTGTGACCGATGCCCACCCCGAGCACAAGTAAATTGAAAAGAGGAGGAAAAGCTTGTATTATTTGCTTTTATATCCGCCCATAGCTCAGTTGGTAGAGCAACTGCCTTTTAAGCAGTGGGTCGTAGGTTCGAGTCCTACTGGGCGGACTAAAGATACAAATATCCCGCCTGCGCGGGATTTTGTGCTTTAGTCCGAGGCGCAGGTATATTTTTGTTTTGCGAAGCAAAGGCAAAAATACCGAGCCGGGGTCGCGAAATTTTTCCGTCAGGAAAAATATTTGTGATGACAGCTGTCCGAGACGGACCCCTCACAGGCGCGCATGTGAGGGGAAGTCGGGGCCGAGAGTTCTTAGGAGCGTAGCGACTTAGAAACTCGTGGCGACAAACGTGACTGAATCTTGTCTGTAAGCTAAAATAACTTGGCGAGCCATGACCTGCGGCACTTGTGAACATAGTGAACTAGTGACCGTCAGGTCGAGTCCCTGCCTGCGGCAGGCAGGCTGCTAGATAAGTACGCTGGGGTGGTGCAATTGGTAGACACACTTGCCTTAGGAGCAAGCGGGGCAACCCATGGAGGTTCAAATCCTCTCCCCAGCACCAGAACACGACATCCGCTCTTTTGAGCGGATGTCGTGTTCTTTGTATGTTAGAAAATGCTACAACCCGAACGTATTTACAATGAGGTTGATGATGCCGTAGGCGGCGACCATGATGAACATGCCGATAATCCCCCAGAGCATGTGCTGTACGCCGGTTTTTCTCCCGTCTTCACTGTCGGCTTTCCAGATGAACTGCACCATTCCCCAGAGAAAAAATAAAAGTCCGAACGCAAAGAAAAGGAGGAGGAGCGGATTGATGATAAATGTTTCAATCCGATACATCAATTCGTTGAGGGGCATGTGGACGCTCTAGTTATCGCCGGATTTCTCCCGGAATAATGGGGTTTTGATTCTTGACGTTAAACGTCTCTTGAAGGAGCCGGATAAGACCAAAGACGGAAACCATGACAAAGAGCGCGATGACGCCGTAAATCATGATAGTGCGCCCTTCCTGCTTTTTCTCCTCGTCCGCGGAATTGAGAATGTACTGCGCAAGTCCCCAGAAGAAGTATAAGACCGCGAGCGCGATGACGACCGGAATCGCGGCGTTAATGAGAGTGGAGAACGTATCCAGAACGCTTTTCAGCGTTTGCGCGTACGCAAGGACAGGCGTCAAAACGAGCGCTGCGATTACCAAAAACGGTTTCATTGTGGACATATGCCTAAAATCTAATAAAGTTCGATTCCTGTAATACTACCATACTATCCAATGGGAAACAGTCGGCGCAACAGCGGTTGTGGATTACACAAAAACCGCTCTAGTAGAAGAGAAATGTCCGGGTCAAGACGTTGAGAATCCCCCAGATTGAGACCATGACAAAAAGCGCGATAATCCCGTAGAGCATAACCGTTTTCCCTTCCTGTATTCCCTCCTCGCTGTCGGATGAAAAACCGTACCGAAATACTCCCCAAAAGAAGCCGAGTACCGCGAGCGCAATGAGAATCGGAATAAGCGCGTTGATGACGGAGACAAAAAAACAGACAAGGTCGCCGAACGTCCGAAGCGGCGTACAGAAACCGAAACCGATGCGGAATATTCCCATATTAGCCGGCAATAATTCTAATGGTTGTTTCTATGATTTTTGCCAAGACCCACGAGCCGAGGAAAATCGCCGTACCCAAGACAGTGTAAAAGAATACATCTTTTGCTTTTGTAAGCTTCTCATCGTTTCCCTGCGCGGTAACAAAAAGAAGTCCGGAATAGACAATAAACAAGACCGCGATCGGAAGGCCGATTCTAATGACGGCCTGAAGCAGAAGTTCCACGAAAGCCTCAAAAGAGCAAATGTTTCGAAGCGGATTCTGGAGACCGGTCCCTGTCCCGCACCCGCTTCGTATCTGCGCGAGCGCGACTGGTGCAGATACCAGAAAGAAGAAGGCGATGAGTGTGCCGACGTAACGAATGTAGTGTTTCATAATGAATATATTACCGCAGTAAATTCTCCATCTCCCGATGAGCCGTGTTGACTGCCTCACTCACTCGGAGTTGCCCCGACACGACTGATTCTATCATGGTCTTAAATATCCCTTCGGTCAAAGCAGTGTCCGGGTCAAGCCATCCCCTCGATTGGAGAGTAGCGTCCGCGAAAATGACTCTGAAAGGGTCAGTCGGGCGACTCACAAGAAGATTTCGCGACACTGGGGCGAGATTCAGGGCGCTTGAAAATTTCTCAAGCGCAGTGTCGGACGTGAGCGCAAAGACAATCTGAAGAGCTCCGTTTACGTTCCGTGACGCTTTTGGCACGGCGAGTCCTGTCATATCTCCAAACGTAACGTTCGATGTTCCGCTCCTCACCCGCGGCACAAGAGAGACGTCGAAATTAAGATTCGCGTTCTGTTCCCGAATCGAGCCAAGCTCGCTCGCGAACCCGATGTAGTTTGAGAGTATTCCCGACACGAACGCTTTTTGTGCTTCAGGAAGGGCGCGGTTCCACGTGTAGACCGATTTTGAAGGGTTCGCGAAGTCAGTATAAAAACGAAGCGCATTTTCCGCAGGCGACTGTCCATCAGGAAGACGCAAGAGCAGTGCCGATGAAACGACGCCGTCGTCAGCTGACTTTTCCGTAATAGGACTCCCCGCTTGAAGCACGAGGAGCGAGAGAATCTCTTTTGCGTGGAGAATATTTCGGTACTCGCCGATTGAAAACGCGCTTTGTGTTATCGCGCCCCCTTCTCCGCGCTTAGTGAGAGAGCTGTCAATTGCAAACGACAAAAGTTCGTCCCAAAACTGCGGAGGCCGCGAGATGCCGGTATTCGCATAGTGGCTGCGATTCCAATAGAGCACCAAGGGGTCGATAATGAAGGGCAGAGCGAAGATGCCGTCTGTACCGAGGAACAACTCCCCTTCCTCAATGAACGTGTCTCTGAAGGCACGCTTGGACATGAGGTCGTAAGAAATCGGCAATATCTTGTCCTTGTGGCGGAGAATCGTATCCTGCTTCAAGAAAAAAATGTCGGGACCTTGTCCTGCGGCAAGCGCCTCAACCAAGTCGGCGTCAAATGTGCGGGGGTCTTTTTCAACGTACTTTACCTGGTCAAAACGGGAATCGTCAAAAGACAACTCTTTGATAACAGGGTCGATAATCTTGTCGTCATATACCCCCCACATGACGACCTCTCCGATGTCAGTATCGGAGCGTCCGAATCCGCCGACCCCGGCAAAAAGAAGCACTCCGAGAATGATAAAAACAATGAAAAGCGCGGTAACGACTATTTGAAACGTGCTTAATTTCCTCATGTCTTTTTAAACACAATACCATAATGGTGCGCTCCCGCCTGTATATCCCGCTCCGGAGAAAATCCGTGCTTTTCAAAAAGCGCCCGTGCCTCTCTCTCCGAGACGACGGATTCCGCAGCAGGACCAAGACCGCCAAACGAATCTTTCCAGTCAATGACGAGCACTCTGCCCTTTCGCCTCACGATGCGAAACGCTTCGCGCGCAATTCCGTCTTTATCCTCCATTAAAAATAACGTGTTTGAGATAATAACCGCGTCAACCGATTCATCGGGAAGCTTGCTGCCCCCCTTTGATTCAATGTCCCCCCAGACAATTTCCACATTATCAAGCTTCTCCCGAGACGCAATGCCTTTAATTCGCCCCAGGAGTTCCTGTTGGATGTCTATGGCGTAGACTCGTCCCCGCCGTCCGACGGCGTGCGCCGCCGCGAGCGTATACGCTCCGATACCCGCTCCGAAATCAGCGATGAGCATCCCCGGCTCTAGCCGAAACGCCTCTATATTTGCCTTTGGGTCAGCAAACCGCATGGAGTTAAGTATGAAGTAAAAGGTGGGAAGTGAAAAGTATGGATAAGGGGGTAAGTGGCAAGAGACAGATGGCGAGGAATAAGTTACAACCTGCAACCTAAAACCTGGAAGCTCTTTTACAGATACACCATGGAAGCGACTTTGTCGCCCGCGTGAAGTTTCATGACACGAACACCCTGTGTCTGACGAGAAAGAGACGGGATTTCATTAAGCCCCGTTCGAATCACCTGCCCCTTTTGGGAGACGGCGACGATTTCCCCTTCCGCGCTGTCAACGATTGCCATTGCTATCAACTCGCCGGTTTTTGAAGTTACTTTTGCCGTCTTGATGCCGGAACCTCCGCGCTTCTGCACTTTGTATTCCGAAAGAGACGTTTTCTTTCCGTACCCCATACGCGAGAGAACCAAGAGTTCGGGGTCTTTGTACTCGCTGTGAACCACTTCCGCTCCGATAGCGGCATCGTTTTTCTTGAGTTTGATTGCTCTCACTCCGGCGGCCGTGCGTCCCATTTCCCGCACGTCGGAATTCTTGAATCGGATTGACTGCCCAGACTTTGTAACGATAGACACCCCGTCGCCTTTCTCCACAAACGAAGTCGAGATAAGCTCGTCGGTGTTTTTGAGCGTAATGGCAATAAGTCCGTTTCGCCGCACGTCATGGAAACTTTCGGCGGAGACTTTTTTCGCGATGCCGTTTTTTGTGACCATCATGAGCGAGAGCGAGTTTTTCTTTATTTCTTTCGGCATCGCGAGAATAGAGGTAACGCGCTCGCTCTCCGCAATCGAGAGGAAGTTCATGATTGATTTTCCGCGGGTCGCCCGCCGCCCTTCCGGTATGTCATACATTTTTATTTGATATGCCTTGCCTTTATCCGTGAAGAAAAGGAGGTCGCTGTGCGTGCTCGCCGTAAGAAAACGTGTAACTACATCTTCTTCTTTCGTGCTCAAATCGACGACACCGATGCCGCCGCGCCGCTGGCGCTTATACTCCGACGGATTAGTACGCTTCACGTACCCGCCTCTCGTAAAGACAAGCATGCTTTCTTCATCGGGAACAAGGTCTTCCATGGAAAACGATTTCGCTCCGTGCGTAACGATTTTCGTGCGCCGCTCGTCCCCGTACGTTTTTTTTACTTCCTCGAGCTCGTGTTTAACGACGCCGAGAATTTTTTTCTCACTCTTGAGAAGCTCTTGGAGTTCCTTGATTGCCGCCTGAACGGTTTTTAATTCATCTTCAACTTTCTGCCGTTCAAGCCCGGCGAGCTTCTGCAGGCGCATGTCGAGAATCGCGGTTGCTTGCGCGTCCGAGAATTTGAATTCCTTTTTGAGCGCCGCGTGCGCGAGTACGGCGTCTTTTGATTTTTTGATAGTCTTTATAATCGCGTCTATCTGGTCGAGTGCTTTCTTGAGCCCCACAAGAATATGCTCTCGCGCTTCCGCTTTCTTAAGCTCAAACGTACTGCGCCGTACGACGACTTCTTTTCGATGCCCGATAAACGCTTCAAGCATACTCTTAAGAGAAAGCGTCTGCGGGATGCCGTCAACGAGCGCCACCATGTTGTAATGAAAGGCCTCTTCAAGCTGAGTGTGCTTGTAGAGGTAATTGAGGACTGTTTGCGGATGCGCTCCTCCCTTGAGGTCAATGACGATTCTCGTCTCCTTCGTTGATTCGTCGCGCAACCCTTTGATACCTTCGATTTTCTTCCCGCGCACCAATTCTGCGATTTTCATAATGAGGTCCGCCTTGTTCACGCGGTACGGGATTGAAGAAATGATAATTTGAAAATTCCCTTTTGAGTCCTCAATGACCTCGGCGACTCCGCGGACGACAACGCCTCCTCTGCCGCTCGCGTACGCCTGATGGATGTCTTTTGCGCCAAATGCGACGCATCCCGTCGGGAAATCAGGACCCTTGATGTATGTCATCAAGTCTTCCGTCGTCGCTTTTGGATTATCAATCAAATGAATCGTCGCGTCCGACACTTCGGAGAGGTTGTGCGGAGGAATATTTGTCGCCATGCCGACCGCGATGCCGAGTGTTCCGTTTAACAAAAGGTTCGGGGCGGACGCGGGGAAGACGACGGGTTCTTTTCGCGTGTTATCGTAGTTTCCGCGCCATTCAACCGTCTCTTTTTCAAGGTCGCGCAGAAGCTCTCCTGAGAGCTTCGACATTTTCGCTTCGGTGTAGCGCATCGCCGCGGGAGCGTCCCCGTCAACCGAACCGAAGTTCCCCTGTCCGATAATCAATGGATACCGATAGGTGAAATCCTGCGCCATCTTCGCCAAGGCGTCATAGACGGCGGTGTCCCCGTGCGGATGAAATTTTCCGAGCACATCTCCCACAACCGCCGCTGATTTCCTGAAACGCGCGGATGAAGTCAAGCCCATCTGATGCATGGTGAAAAGAATCCGCCGATGAACCGGTTTGAGGCCGTCTCTCACATCGGGAAGCGCGCGCGCCGTAATGACCGACATCGCGTAGTCAAGATACGAGTCTTTCATTTCCGCACTAATGCTCTGCGGAATAATGCTTTTTCTTTCGATTTCAGTTTTTTTCTCTGGCATAAAAAAATACCCTCCCGCCGCTCCTTTTAATTGGTCAATTATACCACAACAGAGCCCTTATTTAAAGCTCTCACGGCAGGTAAATTCACTGCGGTTGGGAGTCTTGGGACGCGGAGTCCTCCACCCTGATAAGCTCAAGTCCCGAGGGTGTTATTTCCACTCCCTCTGACGTTGGCGTATCCTCTTCGTTTATGTCGTTTGTCTTTGTAGTCTCCTCTATACCGGGAATGTCTTCAGGAAAAACAGGGTCTTCTTCAGATTCAACTGGGGATGTAATGGATTGAAACTGCTCACGAACAACGTCGGTCTCCCTCTGTATGAGATTCGTCGCCTCCTCAAACGACTCAAAAAATGAGCTGAAGTTCGTCGAGGCGTCTGGTGACTGCTCTACAAACTCTCCTTGGCGCTCAATAGAAGCAAGAAATGAAATCAGCCATATAAGAAAAATGGCTCCGGTAATGACGCCTGCCGCGGCAAAGGCAATCACTTGGCGTTCCGCTTGTGGTTTTTTTCGAATGCGGTTAAGCGTATGAAACATGGTATGCAAACGGAGACTTACGAGGAAAGTACGATGACGTCGCCTTCTTTTCCTTCTACATCTTTTTTCTTTATCGTCAGTTTTTCCATCGGGACGGCCTTCTCAACTCCTCGTTCTTTGAGAAAAGTTTTCAGCGAATCTTTCTCCCCGATACCGTTTTTTTCTGATGGAGACGGATAGTGCATCGGAATGACGATTTTCGGTTCGAGTTTGACCGCGACATCATGCGCCTCTGCCGGATTGAGTACTCCGCCTCCTCCAATCGGCACAAAAAGAATGTCAATGTCGTCACTATCTTCAAATATCTTCGGGTCAACCTGTTTCTCCGACAGCGCGCCGAGAAAACAAACGTTCATTCCTTCAAGCGTCACTATATATATGGTATTGAGACGTTCTCTTTTCTTGTAGCGCGAAACCGACGGAAATCCTTTGATAAAAATTTTCTCGACTTCGTATTCTCCCGGACCGTCAATTACGAACGGCTCCTTTTCGCCGTAGGTCACCTGCGACACGCCGTTAAAATCTTCGTCTTTAAGTGTGACAAGAACCACATCGACTCCGAATTTCGGACCGGCGAGTGTTGAATCCTTTGAAATGGGATTAAACGCGAGCGTTCGGTCGCCATGCGTAATCTTCACGAATTCTCCGCCGTGATAGGTAATGACCATGAACGTAGTATAAAGGAGAAAATTGAAAGGAGAAAGGATGAAATGTTCTATTTCCCCAATGTCAGGAGCGGGGTTGACAAAAAACCATACCATGATAAGATATTTATGTATCAATGCGATACGTGTTCTTTACGGCAACTTCAACCAAGTACGGGAGATGAAACGATGTTCAAGCATTCCCCGCCGGTCGCGACCGGCATCAGCGTGATTTCATTGAGAACCACCAGCGCCACGATCGGCATCCAGGGCGACGTCAACGGCATGGCCGGCATGAACGCCTACATCGGCGACGGCGGCTCCGCCGGCGTCACGTAACCGGACCTCGACGTCATGACTCCCCCGCGACCCTCTCCTCACCCCGGATAGGGTCGCCGACCGCGGCCCCGACACCGTCTTTTCTGCGCCCTCATAAAGCGCAGGAATGGTGTCGGGGCCATTTCGTTTACTTTTTATTTTCTGCCTTCAACTCGTTTTGACTTTTCTCCGCCTTCATATATAGTATGGACACCCGTATGAGACGGGCTTATTTATTCTTAATTTATTAAAAAACAATTATCAACGCGTGTCCCGCTAACCCTGTCCAGAAGAGCATTGCCGGTTATTGCCGGACAGCACGGGATACGCACATATTTCATGATTGAGATTGAAACAAAGCATAACGACACTGCGGAAGAGAAACAGACAAAAAAGAAATCGGTAATGGCAGACCTCCTTTCGGAGACGAAAAACCCGCCACAGGCGGGAGACCTCGTCGAAGGTCCTGTCATCGCGATTGAAGGCACTCATATTTTCATTGACCTGCCGCCATTCGGGACGGGCGTCATTTACGGGCGCGAGTTCATGAACGCGCGGGATATTCTCCGGAAAATCAATATCGGCGATAGTGTCGCCGCAAAGGTCATTGACACCGAAGGGTTTGACGGATACTTTGAGCTCTCGCTCAAGGAGGCGCGCCAGGCACTCATCTGGGCAGAAGCGGAAGAAGCGATTCGCAACAAAACGATTCTCGAGCTTTTAGTCAAAGACGCGAATAAAGGAGGGCTCATCATCGAATGGCAGGGCATTCAGGGCTTTTTGCCCGCGTCCCAGCTCAAGGAAGAGCACTATCCGCGCGTCGAGGACGGAGATAAAGACCGAATTCTTACAGAGCTCCGCAAGCTCGTCGGCACGAAACTCGCCGTTTCGGTTATCACCGCGGACCCGAAAGAGAACAAGATGATTTTCTCCGAGAAAGACTCCCTCGAAGAGAAGCAGAACGAGCTCGTTGAGGAATTTAAAATCGGAGACGAGATTGAAGGAGCGGTTACCGGCACGGTTGAGTTTGGCATCTTCGTCAAGCTTCGCGAAGGTCTTGAGGGACTTGTTCATATCTCGGAAATCGACTGGGCTCTCGTCGAAGACCCGCGCAAGCTCTTTACTATCGGAGAAAAGGTACGGGTGAAGATTATCGATATCAACGACGGGAAAATTTCACTTTCCATAAAAGCGCTTAAAGAAAACCCGTGGAACGGAGCGGCGAAGAAATACGCAAAGGGAGACACGGTCAACGGCGTTATCATCAAATAC
This sequence comes from Candidatus Kaiserbacteria bacterium, assembly GCA_016186705.1. Classification (GTDB taxonomy): domain Bacteria; phylum Patescibacteriota; class Minisyncoccia; order Phycocordibacterales; family JABMNX01; genus JABMNX01. The sequence continues at coordinate 18,325 of JACPLB010000002.1, forward strand.
AACAAGTACGGAGCGCTCGCGTCAATTGAAGAGGGCGTCGCCGGCTTGGTGCACATATCGGAATTTGAAACCGAAGCAGAGCTACGCGGGACGCTTGAGCTCGGGAAAACGTACGAGTTCAAGATTACCCTTTTTGAACCAAAAGAACAGCGCATGACGCTCTCCTTTAAGCAAGCGAAAGAAAAAAACACATAAAAAGAAAAATACAAAATGCCCCACATATGTGGGGCATTTTGTATTTTTGGCGCGGCGAGAGTCTCGTTACAATTTTCCGTTTAATTAAAAGCGTTCATCGCGGCGGAGCGGCCCTTTGTGACAATTGCTCTAAGCATCTCGTCGATTTTTTTCGCGGAGCGAGAGCGAGCGAGCTCCTCTTTCTTTTGAAACACGCCGAGAAGAAACTCGAGTACTTTTTCTTCCCCTCTTGGTTTTTTGACCTTCCCTCCCGTGGTTACGGGCGAGATGCCGATGCGGACTCTCGTGAAATTTTTCGTTTTGAGTGCCTTGATAATTGACTCAACCCCCCTGTGGCCGCCTGAACTCCGGCCGAAGGAGATTTTGTAATCGCCGAGTCCGAGGTCAATATCGTCGTGGACGACAACAAGCTTCTCTGCGCCCTCTCTCTCCGAAACGAGCGGTTTGAGCACGGTGCCTGATGTATTCATAAAACGCTCCGGGAGCACGAGCAGGACGGGGTGTTTCCCGATTACTCCTTTTGATATAAGATACCCGCGCTTTGCATCCTCTTTCCACCCTGGAAAGTCCTGTGTTTTTCTGAAGTGCTCCACTGCAACGCGTCCGGCGTTGTGGCGCGTTCCTTCGTACTTCTCTCCTTTGTTTCCCAAACCGGCGATGATGTAGCGCATAGTGCGTCAATCCTATCACGGAGCGATAAAACACGGAATTGCGTATTGTGTCAAACGACTCTTTGTACTACAATACGTCGAACATGTCCGGCACAAATGAGAATGACGCCACCCCTCTTCCGGATACTAGCCGCGAGAAAACCTCCTACGGAAACAATAACTCTGGCGCGCTCGCGCCAACTGGCGGGAAGCCGGAGAGCTTTGGGCTTGAATTGCTGAAAATCGTGCTTTTTGCGGTTATTATCGTCGTCCCCATCCGCCTCTTTATCGCCCAGCCCTTTGTGGTGAGCGGCGCCTCCATGGAGCCGACGTTTGAGAGCAGTGAATACCTCATCGTCGACCAATTAAGCTACCGATTTGAAAAGCCGGAGCGCGGGGATGTCATTATTTTCCGGTTTCCGCTTGACCCGTCAAAATTTTTCATCAAGCGGATTATCGGACTGCCGGGAGAGACCGTTATGCTTGAAGGGAAAACGGTCACAATACGAAACAGCGAATACCCCGACGGATGGGTCCTTGACGAAGCGTATGTTTCCCCAAAAAACCTCGACGACAACACCCTCTCCGTCACGCTCGATTCAGACGAGTACTTCGTGCTCGGCGACAACCGCAGAGAGAGTTCCGACTCTCGCTCGTGGGGCACTCTCAATGAACGGCACATCATTGGCAGAGCAATTGTTCGTCTTTTTCCCATTACTCATTTTGACATTCTGCCGGGCACCTAACGCATATGCTTCTCGTCGAACACACGCCGCACAAAAATACCGAGCACGTTCTTAGACGCTCCATCTCGGTCGCCGAACATTACGGATTTCTTCCGATAGAATCCGTCATGCCCGAGTACGGCTTGCGGAGAAAATCAAAAATGCCACAGTACGCGACGTACTTAAGCGCTTTTGACAATGAGCTTGCGGGAATCGTACGTTCCTACATCGAACACGGCCACGCGCGGCTCTCCGAGCCGACGCTCTTTTACCAGCAGGGCATCAACCGCAAAGACCCGACAAAGATATTTTTCGGACTCCACATTCTTGGCTCTTCTCACAGCATTGCGGAAGCGTTTCTCATCAAAACCGCGCTCGCCACACTCGACGAGCTTGGCATTAAGGAGCGATGCGTGCATGTCAACAGTGTCGGAGACCGCGATTCGGCGAACCGCTTTACAAAAGAACTCACGAGCTATCTTCGCAGACACCTCAACGACCTCCCGGGATACTCGCGGCAGGCAATGAAAAAAGACGTCTTTTACGCGTACGGGGAGCTCCTCAAGAAACAACACGAGCTGTGTGCGGAGGCGCCGACGACCGTAGAATTTCTGACAGAATCAAGTCGAAAGCACTTGAGTGAAGTGCTCGAGTATTTTGAAATAGCGCAGGTTGAATACGAACTCAACCCGACGCTCATCGGACACGGAGACTGCTACTCAAAAACTCTTTTTGAAATACGGGCGCTTCCGAAAGAGGATGATGACGAGATTCTTATCTATGCCCGCGGCGGACGGTACGACGAGCTCTCGAAAAAAGCGTTCCGCCAGCATATCCCCGCGGCCGGCATTATCTTTGAATACGAAAAGAGAGGGCGCCTGCCGAAAAAACTTTCGCGGGAGCGAAAGTGGAGGCCGAAATTCTATTTTATACAGCTTGGATTTGAAGCGCGACTGCGAAGTCTCGTGGTGCTTGAGATGCTTCGACAGGCGCATATTTCCGTGTATCAATCGCTCGGAAAATCACAACTCGCGGAACACCTGAAACTCGCCGAACAGCTCGAGATTCCCTACTGTATCATCATGGGGCATAAGGAAGCGCTTGAGCGAAGTGTCATTGTGCGCAACATGGATACCCGAGCCCAAGAGACGATCGTGGTTGACGGACTCCCGCGATACCTTAAGTCGATATAGCACGCTTGACAAAAGTTCTAGTGTATGATACAATGGCAACAGGAGATAGGATGCTAAGCATCCTGTCAAAAACCAGGAGGAACGTCATGTTCGCAGGGTTCTATTCGCTTCACCAGTTCTCATCGGCGCCGCGCCCCACCTTCAAGCAGAAGTGCGTCCAGCTCGCCATCGTCCTGTCCGTGGGGGTAGCGCTCATGGTCACCGGCGTCATTTAAGTTCAGCGCCGACATCCCCCACCCCCTATCGAGACCGTATGGTTCGCCCAGCGGTCTCTTTCTTTTACGTATCAAATATACATATGGGTATGCTTTCAGTTGTCTCCAACACAGGTCTGTGATAGAGTGTCCCTCGTGCAATACAAACATGATTAACGTTGAAGTGACGAAAAACAACAACGAGAGCGCGACGAGTTTGGTACGGCGCTTTACGAAACGGATGCAGGGCTCCGGGGTTCTCTCCCGGGTGAGAAGCGTCCGCTACCGAACGCGGCCGAATTCGGATTTTAAGAAAAAGAAACGGGCGCTCCGAAAACTTGAACGGCGCGCGGCATACGAGCTTCTCTACAAGCAGGGCAAAATTGCCGAACAAAAGCCGGGCCGCCGAGGACGGGGCAGATTTTAATACTCAATGACGGTGAAAGATGGATGTCTTTCAGTGAAAAAAACAGTGCGAGGCAGGCTTCCGCGCCTGCCTTTTGCCTCTCTCAAACGTGCGATACTCGGAGAGCGTTATACGTTAAGCGTTGTTTTCATCGGAGATAAGAGAGCTCGCGCGCTCAATAAAAAGTACCGGAAGAAAGAGTATATCCCTGACATTCTTTCGTTCCCATTAAGCCCGCTCGAGGGAGAAATGTTCATCAATCAAAGGCAAGCGCGGAGACGCGCAAAGGAATTTGAGATGGACACGGAGACATTCCTCGGCTACCTTCTTATCCACGGTCTGCTTCATTTGAAAGGGTTACGGCATGGTAGTAGAATGGAGCAAGCGGAGCAGAGGTATCTCAAGCGATTCTTTGGATAAAACGGCCTTGTCCGTTCTCTATCGTGTGCATTTTCTTGCGCACTATTAAAGTGTCGCATCGGCGCCGCGGCTGATTTTTTTCATTTTTTTCATTCTATGGCGCGCAACATTACTACCGGCATTGATATTGGCACGTACCAAGTAAAAATTGTCGTTTCGGAGCGCGGCAAAGACAAAGACCGGCAGTTTCCGCGCATCATCGGGACCGGGTTTGCGGAGTCAAAAGGGCTCCGCCACGGCTACATCATCAATTCGGGAGACATCATCAAAAGTATCCGTCACGCGGTGGAGCAAGCTGAGAAATCGTCCCAGACCCGCATCAAGCGCGCGTATCTCTCAATCGGCGGCGTCGGACTCGAAGAAATCCGTTCAAAAGGAGAGGTTATCATCACGCGCGCGGACGGAAGCGTAACCGACCTCGACCTCAAAAAAGCGTTTGATAACAGCGAGGAGAAAATCGCCTCGCGGATAGCAAACAGAAAGGTTATTCATCTCATTCCGCTTAAGTTTAAGATAGACGGCGGAACGGTGCTCGGACGTCCCATCGGCATGCACGGCTCAAGGCTCGAAGTTGAGACTCTTTTTATTACCTGCCTTGAACAACACCTCAACGACCTCATACAGGCGGTTGAGGAAGCCGGTATTGAAGTTGACGACGTCATGGCGTCCCCCATTGCCGCAAGTCTCGTCACGCTCTCGAAAACCCAGAAAATGGCGGGGTGCGTCCTCGCGAATATCGGCTCGGAAACCGTGTCCATGGCTGTTTTTGAAGACAATATCCCGATTTCCCTCAAGGTCTTTCCTATCGGCTCGACTGACATCACGAACGACATTGCGCTCGGACTCAAAGTATCGCTCGAAGAAGCGGAGCAGATTAAAAAAGGAGCCATTACGAGCACCGAGTACCCGAAAAAGAAGCTCGATGAAATTATAGTCGCGCGCCTCTCTGACATTTTTGAACTCATTGACAATCATTTGAAAAAAATCGGGAAGAACGGGCTTTTGCCTGCCGGCATTATCATTACCGGCGGCGGTTCCGGTATCGCCACGATTGAAGATTTGGCGAAAGCCGCGCTTAAGCTCCCGTCAAAGCTCGCGACACCACGATTCGGCGACCAATCGAAAGTGCGGGACGCGTCGTGGGCAGTTGCCTACGGACTCACGATCTGGGGGCTTACTGCCGACGAAGACGAGAGTCCTGTCGGCATTGCGCTCGCGCAAAAAACCGGCAACAGAGTTCTTCAACTGCTCAAGCAATTTCTTCCCTAGGAATTCACAGCGATTCAGCGTGGATGTGCTGTCCTCCGTCATGTAAAAGAACAGAAGGGAGGTCTTTAACCCTGAAACAAAACTGGGAAATGTCAACGGCTTCACTTTTTCCCCGACCCTGTTATAGTGTCCTCAATAATCAATAAGCCACAGGCATATGAAAAAAGTACAGCCAGACGTTGAAGCGTTCGCACGGATTCGGGTAGTCGGTGTCGGCGGTTCGGGATGCAACGCGGTCAACCACATGGTTGACTCAAAAGTGCGCGGGGTTGATTTTGTCGCCGTAAACACGGACGCACAAGATTTGCATAACACTCGCACGAAGAAAAAGATTCATATCGGAAAGAATTTGACACGCGGACTCGGTACGGGCATGAACCCCGACATGGGAAAGCGTGCGGCGGAAGAAACAAAGGAAGAAATCCAGGAAGCGCTCAAGAATTCCGACATGGTGTTCGTCACGTGCGGCATGGGCGGCGGCACAGGCACGGGCGCGGCGCCGGTTATCGCGAAGACCGCGCGGGAGACAGGAGCGCTTACCGTCGCGGTTGTCACGAAGCCATTCTCGTTTGAAGGACAACAGCGCATGCGGCTCGCGGAACTCGGACTTGAGGACCTGCGAAAGGAAGTTGACGCGCTTGTTGTTATCCCGAACGACCGGCTTTTGGCGGTTGTACAGCGGGAAACAACGGTAAAAAGCGCTTTTGCGATGTGCGACGATATACTGAAGCAGGCCGTCGAAGGCATCTCCGACATCATTACCACTCCGGGCATCGTGAACGTTGACTTTGCCGACATCCGGGCAGTTATGGACAACGCGGGCTCGGCGCTCATGGGCATCGGAGTCGCCTCCGGTGAAAAACGGGCGGAGGACGCGGCAAAAGCCGCTATTAACTCACCGCTTCTCGAAGTCTCTATTGCCGGAGCGAAAGGAGTGCTCTTCGCGATTGCCGGAGGAGACGACCTCTCCATGCTTGAGGTTCAAGACGCGGCAAAAATCATTACCGAATCAATTGACCCGAATGCGAAAGTTATTTTCGGCGCCGTTTTTGACGCGACGTTGAAGAAAAACGAAGTGAAAATAACGGTTATCGCAACCGGCTTCCCGGAGCATTCAATGTCGGGCAAGAGCTCATCGCTCTTCCAGCTTTCGAAGAAGGCTATGGATAAAGAAGAAAAAAAAGATAAAATATACAATTCAGTTTCGATTCTTGGGGGAGAAGAAACAAAGAAAGACGACAAGAAGAAATCAACCAAAGACAAAGGAGAAGAAACGAAGAAAGACGACGACAATGACGATTGGAGCACGATACCGGCATTTCTCCGCCGTTCTAAATTGAAGTAATCAGTTGTTTCTCCATTTTTTAAGTATCACAAAACGCGGCAAACGCCGCGTTTTGTGGTATGGTAAAAGCTGTAACCTAAAAGCTGTAAACTCACATCTCGTATGTACGACACTATCATTATCGGAGGAGGTCCTGCGGGCATTGCCGCCGGCGTCTATGCGGCGCGCAAACAGTTGAGGACCGTGTTTATAACAAAAGAGTGGGGCGGACAGAGCGTCGTCTCTCCCGACGTGCAGAACTGGATCGGCACGCCTTCCATCCCGGGAGCAGAGCTCGCAAAAAACCTCAAGACTCACCTTGAAACTGTCGGGGGTGAGACCGTTGAAATTATTGCCGACGCATGCGTGACTCGCGCAGAAAAGAAAAGTGTCAACTTTACCGTCACACTCGACAATGGGAAGATGTTGGAATCAAGAACGCTCCTCATCACGAGCGGCGCACGTCGGCGGAAATTGGAAGTGCCGGGAGCGAAAGAATTCGACCAAAAAGGCCTTACCTATTGCGCGTCCTGCGACGGACCGTTGTTTTCAGGACAGGACGTCGCGGTCATCGGCGGAGGGAACGCCGGTTTTGAGACTGCCGCCCAGCTTCTCGCCTACACGAAGAGCGTCACACTTCTTCATTACAGAGATGAGTTTAAGGCAGACCCCGTCACCGTTCAAAAAGTACTGAAAAATCCGAAAATGAAGGCAATTATGAATGCGAGTACGACTGCCATCCTCGGCGACAAGTTTGTGACCGGATTAAAGTACAAGGACACGGTTTCCGGCGAGGAAAAAGAGCTCAACGTGACCGGCGTCTTTGTTGAAGTCGGTCTTTTGCCGAACACGGGATTTCTCGGAAACCTCCTTGAGCTTGATGAGTTCAAGCGCATTAAAGTTGACCCAAGAAATCAGCGTGCGTCAGTCGAGGGTGTCTGGGCCGCGGGAGACTGCACGGACGGTCTCTTTCACCAGAACAACATCGCCGCAGGCGACGCAGTGAAAGCTATCGAAGATATCTACAACTTCCTCCACACAAAGCAATAGCACTCAAAGGGGGTCTTTCTAGGGCGCGCTCTTTAATATCCCGGAGACAATGTCTGTCTCTTTTGTAATTGACAAGCGGTTGTTGAGAAGAGTCACAAAAAGCGAGGCGATAGCCGCAATGAGAAAAGCGAATTTAATACTGAAGAAAAAGACTGTGACGCCGACAATGCCCAGAATAAGAACGCGTCCGAGATTGATGGATATCTCCTTGAGAACCGTGAATTCATCGATGTAATGCCCGTTATCGACCGCTTCGCTGTATGTCGTCACGTCTATCGACATTTGATTGACTACCCTCCCAAGCCCGTGATAGGTGTCTACGATGAATATTTGAAACCCGGTCTCGATAAAAATTTTAATGAACCATCCTGTTGCGTTGAGAATTGAGCCGATAGTAAGCGTTTTTCTTCTGCTCCATCGGTCCACCAAATCCCCTACCAGAAGACGGAGCATGATGACCGCAAAGATAGTCAATGAAGAAATCGCGCCGACGGTGAAATATTCTCCATTCAAAAGCAGAAAGATGAAGACGGGCCAGATGACGGCGGTTACGGCGGATTGAGCTCCGTCTCCCATGTACCCCACGAGAATGGAGCGATTCTGCGTACTGAAGAGTTTCCGGTACGTCTCCGTGTACGTGTAAGAGTAATGCTCATACTTATCTCTGATAAAGAAAAGCGGAAAGACGGCAAAAATCAGGATGATGAGAGAGATAACAAACAAGTAATTGAACCCCGCAGCGATGATAATGCCTCCACCGATAAGCGGCGTGACGACCGCGACGACTTCGGAAATGCTCAACAATATCGACATTTGCCTCCCTCTCGTCTTTTTGTCGGTAAAGGTCGCAAAGTCAACATGATACGGCACCCAGTAGAGAACCTTGTACACCACTGACGCGAGCACAAGTCCGATCGGCGCGTAGAGAGGCGCGTAATCCCACAGGAGAAAAGGCAGAATTGAGAGAAACGCAAAAGGCATCGCGTACATCATGAGTTTCTTCATGCCAACCTTGGATATCGCCATTGCGCCGAGAGGCGTAAAAATAATGCACAAAATGTATATCAAGGAGAGAAGCCCGATGACTTTTTCAAGCGACCCGTTGAATTTATTAAAAATAAAAATGATCTCAAAGATGCCGACGACTCCGAATCCGAGCTGTATTAAGAGCCGGTTAAGGTAGAGGGCGAGAATATCAAAAGAAAAATGGACCCCCTGATAGTCTTTGACGCTTAATTTCATTGCTCTCTAGCGTAGCATTTTCTGAACTAAAAACGGAGAAAAGTGGGTTGATATCTTTATGATAGTTAATCGTGAAGTCCAATCTAGTGCACGCACCAGGACTCGAACCTGGGACCTTCTCAACGTCAATGAGACGCTCTAGCCAACTGAGCTATGCGTGCGCTCCGATTAGAGTGCACAAATTCTGCAAAAAGGTCAACGGAACTGGCGGGCTACCTCAAGCTACCTGTCCGACCCTGGAGGAGAACTCTGGTGAATCAAGCCCCGTAAGGCTATTCTAGCCCTTTTCCAAAGTTAAACCGAAGGTTCCCTGTGCGCCTTTTTTCAAGAGTTCTCTTTGTGACCTTTTAAACGCATTTTCGACAATATCCCAATATTGTTGAGAATTAACTTTCTCAAGATGCTCTTTTGGCCAATCGTTTCCATATGCATCCCATTTTAATTCCTTAAATTTCAAGCCATTTCCAAAATACTTTATCTTCGAGTACGTTTCTTTTCTAATAGAAACATTGTATGCACTAGAAAACGTTACTGCTATATCATAAGTAAATTCATTATATCCCCAATAAGGTTCTCCAATATCACCATAAAGTATGGGATTGAAAACAAAGAAAAACATTTGCAGTTTCTTGCCTCGGAATTTATAGACATCAAACTCACCTATAGTTGTAGACCACCCATAAAAATCATCGATATCAAAAAATCGCTCATTTAAATTTGCCATATTGCTCACAACTCCTATAAGATTAAAAACAAGCGATTTATCTTTTGAGTCATAGATGAAGAACCAATACTTATAACCCCTTAGTTCAATATCCGAAAGAATCTTAATTGGTCGTTTTTCTTTTGGATCATGCCGTTCAAATATTGATCTATCTCTTGGATTGAAATCTACTCGAAAATTTGCGCATTCCGCTAATCCAGAAGGGCTCAACCCATAGTTTTTTGCTAAATATTCCCATTCGGTAATTTTACGAGGAGAAGGAGTATGTATTGTAAATGCCACTATCATTAAAATCAAAATAACCGTTATATAAATTGCAAAGATTAGAAGTCCCGTATTATAGAAAATATAGGACAAAATATTTTCTTCACTAGGAATTGTGGCTAGAAACAAAAAGAAAGCCGCCAAACCCGTGGTTATTCCTCCCCAAACCAAAAAACGAATCGATTGTCTTATCTCTTGGTGTCTTAATTTATAGTCTTTTAGAATATCAGTAATTTGTTTTCTCTGTTCCTTCCTTTTGTTGTCACTTTTTTCTTCTAAAAATGATTTTGGTTTTATCAGTCTCCTTAGTCTTGCTCGAAACTCTCTTAAATCTTTTAAGGATGGCACTATAAAAAGCGAGAATATGAAAGTATATAAGGCAAAGGTTGCGATTGTAAAAATAGGTGTATAAAGCTCCATAAACTTAATTAAGCACCTCGTGCTAGCTGTTAGATGCGGGGACGATTGCCGGAACTTTGAACCGAAAGCATGGCTCAAATTCGAGGATCTTGATAAAAGTATACAGAAATTAAGGGCTATCTACAAAGTTCATCCAGAATGGTTTGAGGTACCAAAGCCTAAATCAAACAGAGGCAAGAGTGAAATTGATTATTCAGTATCTTGAGTAATTGTTATGCCTCAATAGTTGACTCCTATACAGATTAAAGATTTTTATCTTAATCAATCTTAAAACCCTTCTTTTGCTGTTCTTTAAGAATTTTTTCGTATATTCCACCTTTTCCATAAGGCACTCTTACGGGCATATCAATCTTGCATTCGATATTAGGTACTGTTCCCTTATGGGGAACTGGAATTTGAATATCGCCTTCTTCCATAAGAAGTTTTGCTAATTCAGCAACGTCATACTCTACAGTGCCAAGAGTTTCATCTTTTTTATCACCAAACATATGAATAATTACTTTGGGAATCTTACTTTTATCAAGATGCATGAGACAGCACTTCACGATATTAAGCATTTGATATTCATATTTGACTGATTCCTCTAGATGAACGATATCGTAAGCTTCTGCGGTGCCGAAAAATATTTGCTCATTTCTTCCGATGATTGGAGGATCGTATTTAAGTGATATTTCAAGTACTGTTCTATCATTATCTAATTTGAATTCTTTCAAAAGAAAACTGCGATTAGTCGCAAAGGACTCGGCTATTTCCTTGATTTCTCGAATTTTGTATACACGCTTGCTAACTATTTTTGCTTCAACGTCAGGATTATTTTCCAAAAAGATTAGAAGTCCATTTCTTAAAATCCAGAGGTTAACTCTGCATGTTTGCAGAATGTCTCTTAGTTGTCTTTGCGTGAATTCATAGCGCTTCTTTTCTTTACCACTTTTATCATCAACCACCTTAAGGACAACCGTCTTATTATCAGTTGTTTCCCATCTATCGTGTCCGGCCCCAGCGTTACGTATATGGTTATCAAAGCCAGAGACTAGGTCCGGAAAATTACCATTCGGTAATGAAAAAGAGGTATTTTTTATCGTTTGAAATTTTTCTCCCGCTGAGACATCAACAAACATCTCTGCATCTTTAACAGCATGAGTTTTGCCGTACTTTTTACATAGATAAAAGTATGGGGTCGTTCCATACAACCTAAAGTCACTCTCAAAAAGAGTTTTATATAAGCTCAACTGACAAGAGAAAATTGTTTCAAGCTCAGAACCTTTCAAAGCACTATAAAGAGAATCTTCGGCCTGTTCCGTCCGCAGACCGGAATCATTTGCAGTATCGATTATTGTACTAACAACTTGAAGGAATTCTGCCTCATTTTCTTTATATAATTGTTCACACAGTTCCTCGATAAATTTTGTTGCTTTGAGATCTTTCTGCTGAACAGAATGTCTCCAACCGAGCCAGCCTTGCTGAAAGAAATACCTTACATTCTTTGGTCGTTTGTTTGGATGCTTTAAAAGTGGTTGGATATAGACTTCAAAATATCTACTTTCTGCCGCTAAGTTTGAATCAAGCATTGTTCTTTACTCTATACTCTAAAAGTAAGTACGAATTTTCGAGTGGCCTTGCCTGGATAAATTCAAGGGCCTTTATTTTTTTGAGTTCTCCCGAAGTATGTAACGATTCCCCATCCATTAAAGTCGATGTATTTTTGCCACCAATGAGAGCGGGAGCAACTACCAACCAAACACGATCAATTAAACCTTCTCGCACCAAGGTGGTATTTAAAGTTCCACCTGATTGAATTGTGAGTTTGTCAGCCCCGAAATCTTGTTTCAGTATCGTAAACAAATCATTGAAATCTACAACTTCTCCATATTCAAAAACGTAGAGGTTGTCAAAATCATTTTTGAGAGATACTGCTGGATGATTTTTGTTTGTTGTAGCAATGATAAGATTCTTTGCTTTCTTCGCAAGATATGAGATTCCTTGAGCGGTGAGGTGTGGCTCGTTATCGATAACCACAAAACTTACTGGTAATTTCTTCGGTTCATCTTTTTTCTCATTCATTCCAATCTTCGCAAAGACTCTTCCCGTGTTAAGGGAAAACAGGTCAGTTTGTTGCTCTAGATCGTAGTATTGTTGTAAACCTTCTTTGATACCTGAAATTTTAGGGAAATCCTTATCCACATCTAAAACATCGCTATCGCCAGTCGAGATTTTGCCATCGACAGACATAAGCATGAATAGTGTTGTGTCCGGTCTGTTTTTATCTTTATTTTCCATAGGTTCAAAGTTGCCAATCTGGCGGAGAGGGAGAGATTCGAACTCTCGATGCGGTTTCCCGCATGCCGGTTTTCGAAACCGGTGCCTTCAACCACTCAGCCACCTCTCCAATATACTATATGTGGTTGGCTTCAAGACTAGCACTTTTTGCCGAAATGCCCAAAGTATTGTACTATCTCAAAATAACACACGTGTATGTGTTATTTATTTTGGCTTACATAAAGTACCTAAAAGCTAAAAGCTCAAACCTGTAAGCTTCCGTCAACTGGCAGATACGGCCCTATCGTCTAACGGTCAGGACACAGGCTTTTCAAGCCTGGAATCGGGGTTCGATTCCCCGTAGGGTCATAAAAAGAAAGAGCCCAGTGAAGGGCCCTCAAGTGTCGCTTCTTGAATCTAGGAGGGCGACTGAACTTTCTGCCGTGTGGTTTTTGCTTTGAGGTCTTCCATGATGGAATTGTATTGAGTTTCCGCGTCTTCTTCCAGCCGACCTTTTATTTCCTTCATGATCGAGGCGAATTCGTCCCGTGCGCGCCGCCATGTCTCATTCCAGAGGTCATGCCCGAAGAATTCTTGTATTTTCTCCAGGCGCTCTGGAGTGATTTTAGTCCGACCGTCGAGCAAGGCGCTGATATTGTTAGAAGAAAGACGATATGCAAGGTCTCTCTTTTTCTTCGTTCGCGCCTTGCCTTCGAAAAGAAGGTGGAGCGTGAGAATCGTCCTTTTCTTGATTATGTCGAACCCGTTGAACCTTCGCAGGTCTCGGTGAGTAGAAAAAATTCGAGATCCTTTACATATTCTTTTTCGCCTGACAGTGCGTCGTGGCACTTGAGAGGTGCCCATGGAAGAATTGGGCTTGGAAACCTTCCTTGTGTCCGGCATTGGCACTACCCGCGTCTCGATTTTCCGTGAAGGCACTGCCTTGAAATTTTCATGCACGATACGCTCGCCGTTGATGTCTGATTTCCCGAGCAGGAAGTCTGTCGCAACCTCAAGTGTCCAGGCAAAACTAGCGCATTCAACAATCGTCAAACCGCCGTGCCCTCGCTTGAGATTGCTGTACCGGTCGCTGAGGACCTCTATGAGGTTTTTCCCACATCTCTTTGCCGCTTCTTCGAGACGAGGCCATACATCCCTTGCGGAGACGGCCCACATCCCTTCCCTCATTTCCTTCTCCAAGGATTTATGGGCCATCGGACTACTCCTTGTCTCCCAAAATGTTGAAGAACATTCCCGCCATGCGGGAAGAACTTGAAAGACTATAGTACGAACCGCTCCGTGCCGCAAGACTTGAAAAAATGCCGGATATAGCGAAGGATAGAGGTACCTATGCGTATTCTTGCAATTGAAACGAGTTGTGACGAAACGGCAGTGAGCTTGATTGAAGCAAAAGGACCTTTCGGCGCTATGTCTTTTACTATTCTCGGGAACTCTCTCCTCTCCCAGATTGAGCTTCATAAAGAATTCGGAGGCGTGTATCCCTCACTCGCAAAACGTGAGCACTCAAAAAATCTCGTTCCGCTTCTCCAAAACACTCTTTTTGAAGCGAGGATGTTTGAACAGACGCTCTCCCCGCTCTCCAAGAACGAGATCGGCACATTAAAGGAGCTTCTCTCGCGCGAGCCGGAGCTTTTTGTGCTTTTGATAGCGTTTCTCTCAAACGTGAAGAAGCCTGATGTAGATGTAATCGCGGTAACGCATGGACCGGGGCTTGAGCCGACGCTCTGGGTTGGCATTAATTTCGCAAAAGCTCTCTCGTCCGTCTGGAATATTCCTCTTATGCCGATTAACCACATGGAAGGGCACATTGTTTCAGCCGCTCTGAAACAGCTTTTAGAAAACAGCCCGAAACCCGCAGAAAAAATAAAGGGGGTCAAAACAATACAGCACTACGCGCTTGAAGATATTGATTTTCCCGCGCTTGCGCTTCTCATCTCCGGCGGCCACACCCAGCTTGTCCTTGTACGAAAATGGGGAGCATACGAGATTGTGGGCGAGACGCGGGACGACGCCGTTGGTGAAGCGTTTGACAAGGTTGCCCGCATGCTTGAACTTCCCTATCCCGGAGGCCCTGAAATTTCAAAGCTTGCGGAATCGGCGCGGGAGGAAAATCTTGAACATCCGTACTCACTTCCTCGTCCGATGATAGACATAAATGATTTCAATTTTTCATTCTCCGGACTTAAAACAGCGGCTCTCTACCTCATACGCAAAAAAGGGACGCTTAACGAGACGGATAAAAAGCAGATTGCGCGGGAATTTGAGAACGCAGTCGCCGATGTGCTCCTTGTGAAAACAAAACGCGCGATTGACACGTACGGCATACGAACGCTTCTCGTCGGCGGAGGAGTCTCTGCAAACAAACATGTCCGCTACACGCTTGAAACGCACCTCAAGAGGACGCACCTGGACATTGAGACATACATCCCGAGGAAGGAGTTGACGGGCGACAACGCTATCATGATAGCGGTCGCGGCATATCTCCGGAGGATGCTGAAAAAGGGAACGCCAAGCATAAAGACCATTGTCGCGCAAGGCAACGCGAGGATATAAAAAGGAAATCGCGCGGAAGTGTCCGCGCGTGCGCCATTTATAAGATTAGGGTTTTATGAGCGCAAAAAGTTTTGCGTGCATTCGGATGTGTTTCACATCCCCTTGTCCGCGTAACAGTCCCGCATACTCTCCTGATTGTATATTTTTTGCCGGGGTCCTGCATTCAATCTTAGCCCGATGGTGAAGGGCGAGATATCCGTCGGGATGCCTCTTGAGGTCTTTTTTGTTGAACTCCACCTCAAGACCCCTCGCAAAGACGGAGAGATGGTGTTCAAAGACATCGAGGAGCGGGACTAGAATGTAGCTTCTGTACCTGTTTTTCTTTCCAATCATCGCACTCTCCCGTCGAATCCTATATGAACTTCCGATACGATATCAGGTGTATGAAAACACCGCAAGCACTTTAATGTGCGTTCACATCCTGTTATTATAGGGCGTATGGACCCTATATTCCTCAAGCCGTACGACCCGAAAGCGCACGAGGATACTATCTACAAACGCTGGGAAGAGAGCGGTTTTTTCAACCCCGATAACCTGCCTCCCCTCAAAAAGAGAAAGAAGAGAGAGCCTTACTCTATCGTACTCCCCCCTCCGAATGTGACCGGAACGCTTCACATGGGGCACGCCGCGATGCTCGCGATACAGGACATTCTCATTCGCTTCAACCGCATGCGCGGAAAAAAGACCTTGTGGCTTCCGGGAGTGGACCACGCGGCAATCGCGACGCAATCAAAAGTCGAGAGCGATATTTACAAGAAAGAGAAAAAGACGAGGCATGACCTCGGACGTGAAGTATTTCTAAAACGAGTGGAGGAGTTCGCGAAAGAAAGCCACGACACTATCGTCAATCAGATAAAGAAAATGGGTTCCTCCGTTGACTGGAGCCGCGAGGCATTCACGCTCGACGAAGTAAGGACGAAAGCGGTCTACACTGCATTCAAACAGATGTACGAGGATGGGCTTATCTATCGGAGCGCGCGCGTTTGCAACTGGGATCCTAAGGGACAGACGACGGTCTCGGACGACGAGACGGAACGAGAAGAGCGAGAGGCGATGCTCTATACATTCAGATACGACAAGGATTTTCCCATTGCCATTTCAACGACGCGCCCCGAAACAAAACTCGGAGATACGGGGGTCGCGGTACACCCGAGCGACACGCGGTACGCGAAATATGTCGGCAAGACATTTGATGCCTCATTTATGGGAGAGAAGCTCTCCATTAAGGTTGTCGCGGACAAAGAAGTAGATATGGAGTTCGGCACCGGAGCGGTCGGCGTAACGCCCGCGCACAGCTTTACCGACTGGGATATCGCCACGCGACACGACCTGCCCTTAAAACAGGTAATCAACGAGTACGCGCAGATGACTGCGGGGAATGACAGCGTTAAAGGCAAAAAGGTGAAGGTCGCGCGGAACATTATCGTTGAGGAGCTTCGAAAGGCGGGGCTCATAGAGAAAGAAGAAAAAGTCATGCAAAGTGTCTTGATTGCTGAACGTACCGGAGGAGTCATTGAACCTCTACCGAAGCTTCAATGGTGGATTGATACCGAGAAGGAATTCAAGCTCAAACACTCGCGTATTAACGGGATTAAAAGCGGGAGCACTGTGACCTTAAAGCGGCTTATGAAGCACGTTGTTGAAAAAGGGCATATCAGCATTCTCCCCGAGCGCTTCACGAAAATTTACTACCATTGGATTGATAATCTGCGCCCGTGGTGCATTTCCCGCCAGATTTGGTATGGGCACCGCATCCCCATCTGGTATCATGAGCCGAGATGTGTGCCGATACCCGGAAGGGAAGAAGAGGTATCGGAATGCGAAATGACGGTGCTATCGGAGACACAACCGAAGTGCGCACATTGTAATGCAATATATATTCAGGACACTGACACGCTTGATACGTGGTTCTCGTCGGGACTGTGGACATTTTCAACCCTTGGCTGGCCGGAGAAAACCAACGACCTCAAGACGTACCACCCGACCGACGTTCTTGAGACCGGTTATGACATTCTCTTTTTCTGGGTTGCACGCATGATTTTAATGAGCGGGTACCTCCTCGGCGATATTCCCTTCAGGACGGTATATCTCCACGGACTCGTGCGAGACGAGAAGGGGCGAAAGATGTCAAAGTCTCTCGGCAACATTATTGACCCGTTGGACATGATTGAAAAATACGGAGGTGACGCGACGCGGCTTTCGCTTATCATCGGAGCGGCGGCCGGGAACGACTTACGACTTTCAGAAGAGAAGATTCGCGGCTACAAGCACTTCGTAAATAAACTCTGGAATATCGCGCGATTCATTCTGGAAAACTATAACGAGGACGCACTAGATGCAAGATTTAACGATACGGATCAAAAGTTTATGGACAAGGAAGTACAGACAGCCGTTGAAAGGGTAACTAAGAACATTGAATCGTTTCGTCTCGATTTAGCTGCAGATGAAGTTTATCATTTCGTTTGGGACAAGTTTGCGGCTGTAGAAATTGAATTTACGAAAAGCGCTTTGAAAAACCCTGGGACTAAGGACTGGGCAAGAAAGTCCGCTCAACGGAAATTATATGATACGTTAGTAGTCTCTCTGAAACTTCTTCACCCGTTCATGCCGTTTGTCACCGAAACAATTTGGTCATACCTGCCACAGAAAGAAAAGACGCTCCTTATGGTAGAAGAATGGCCCGCATAATAGTACGTAATGATAAACGGAGAAACAATACTTTTCGCCGCCCTAGGAGGAATGCTCCCCGCGCTTCTATGGCTGTGGTTTTGGCTCTTTGAGGACAAAAAGCATCCCGAGCCGAAACGCCTCATTTTCCTCGCGTTCTTCATGGGGATGCTCACGATTCCCTTCGTTGTGCCGCTTCAGAAATACGCGCAAACATTCCTCTTTGGCACTGCACTTATTGTCACGTGGGCGGCGATAGAAGAGCTTTTTAAGTATTTTTTCGCATATTTTTCGGTACTGCGGCGAAGAGAGGTGGATGAGCCCATAGACGCGGTTATTTACATGATAAGCGTCGCGCTCGGTTTTGCGGCGCTTGAGAACGCTCTCTTTTTGCTCGACCCTATCACAAACGGCGGTTTTGTTGAGGGTATTCTGACGGGCAACTTCCGATTCTTCGGGGCAACGCTTCTTCATACTCTCTCGTCCGCGACAGTCGGCGTCTTTATCGCGCTTGGGTTTTGCAAAAGCAGAGCCACAAAACGGCTTCTGACCGCCATCGGAATTATCCTCGCTATTTCATTGCATACATTGTTTAACTTTTTTATAATTAGAAGTAACGGAACGGACATATTGGTTGTGTTTGGGTTCGTGTGGGTGGGTATTATCGCACTTCTCCTCATGCTGGAGAGAATCAAAAACTTTAAAAACGTCTGTCTTGAATTCTTTAAGAGAAAATAATCATGGCAAAAGATAAACGCTCCTTTTTTGAACGCCTTACCGGCACCGCGTCCCTTGACGACTACAACGACTCGTTTGACGAGGAGATTATTCCGGCTCCGAAGAAAGACATCCGTGTTGAAATGGGCGCCGAAAAAAATGGTTTGCAAAACGGCTTTGCCGAAGAAGAAGAGGAAGGGCAATTGAGCGTTGACGTGTACCAAACGCCGGAACACATTGTGCTCAAAGCGGTTGTTGCGGGAGTCCGGCCGGACCATCTTGACGTTTCAATTACGAGAGACATGGTAACTATCAAGGGAAAACGCGAAGAGCAGAAAGAGGTTACGGAGGAGAATTATTTTTATAAAGAACTCTACTGGGGTTCGTTCTCACGCACTATTCTTTTGCCGCAGGAAGTTGAAGTTGACGGAGCGGAAGCGACCGAGAAGCACGGCGTTTTGATAATCAAGCTTCCTAAGATTGACAAAGACCGCGAGACGAAACTTAAGGTTAAATCAAACTAGTTTTTCTGTTTGCAAAAAAGCCCGCCATTCTCACGGCGGGCTTTTTTGTTTTGGCGTCAGCTCACTAATTCGCCCTACAACTTAATTAATTTTTGTCCTGATTACTAAGTGTTACGCGCTATAGGCTATAGAATGGAATATTTCTTTAATTTTATATCAGGAATTTTCTTTATTGCTAAGCATAAGTTCAAACACATATACCTTTCCTTGTTGTGAATTATTGATCTCTTTTGGAATATATTTATTAACAAAATTTTTATAGTCGACATCGAACTTAACCCACAAAGGTTGTGCATTTAAATGGGCACCGCCTCGTTCTGCAAATTTAACCTTTATAGCACCTTCTTCTTTTAAAGAAAGGAATTTCATCCCAACGGCGTTACGGTTTTTATCAAAAAGTAACTTAACTGCCGCTGTGTTTTCAGCGGTTAGGTTGTATTTTCGAGTAAAACCAGCACTTAATCCTAAGCCGCCAGTTTCTACAAGACTTACCAATGGGGTAAATCTTCCCCCAGTAACCTCTAGCTCCTCAAAATTATAATCTGTTTCCATCCCTGTATCCTAACAAAGTAGACTTTGATTGTCAATAGGTATGTAAAAGGTGTGAGAAGTTGAGTAATAGTTTGACAAAATTTGTTTCTAGTGTTCTTTATGTGATATTCCGAGTTTTGCACTTGCCACTTTCTCTCCAGTATGCATATAATACATACAGCAAAAGGGTCACGTGACCACGCGACCCCAATGCTCTTAGAAGCGGTGATGGAACTGAGATCGGTGGTCACCGACGTTGAACGGTTCCAAAACCCCCTCGTTTGTTCAGTGTACAGTGACCTACGAGGGTAATCAACCCCGAAAGGGGAAAAGTAAAATGACAACCTTTGAAATTTATAAGGATGTCGCTGGATACTTTAGGTGGAGGTTGGTTGCGGCAAATGGAGAAAAAGTTGCAGCTAGTGAGGCTTACGTCTCAAAACAAGGCGCAACAACCTCTGCAGAAAGAGTAAAGTATTGGGCGAGTGTAGCTCATATTGTTGCTCTCGTCTAAACACCAGACACAAAAAGACGCTGCGAGCGTCTTTTTGTGTCTAAGAAATCATCCGATGGATAACTCTTGTAATTTAGTTAAGTTGTTTGAGAGTCAAAGTAAAGATAGTCACTCAAAATATCTTGATTTTAATTTATGGTGCTTGGGGGCGGACTCGAACCGCCGACCCTCTGCTCTTCAGGCAGATGCTCTAACCAACTGAGCTACCCAAGCATATTACTGTCGTTTGAACAGATTGAGAATCTCTTGGATGCCGCTCTCCCCAAGCTGATTCTGGAGCTGTCCTTGTATATTTTCAACTTTTCCTCCGACTTCCTGTACCGTCTGCGCTGCTCCCACAACCTGGTCAAGAATTGGCGCAAGAAAATGAATGTAGAGATACACCGGTACGCCGATAATGACAGCAAGCCACACGAGCTTCATAATGCCGCCTAAAATTGCTCCACGGCGCATTTTTCTCAATAAGCGGTTATTCTCCTCGGTCAGTTCGAGATTCTTGCGTAACAGCTTCTCCGTGTCTTGTTCCATACCTTAGAGAGTATAGCAAACATACTTAAGAAATGAAGCGGCATACCAGTGCCCTCGGCAGGAATCGGACCTGCAATTGTCCCTTAGGACGGGACGGTTATAATCCATTTAACTACGAGGGCGGTGCATGTAATGTAGCATAGACGGAAAAAACCCGCACACAGCGGGCTCTTGTTTTCTAACGAGGGAGGCGCTAGACACCAAGGGCTTCCGAGAGTTTCTCTTTGTCAAACCCGACAAACATTCTCTCTCCGATAAAAATAACCGGTACTCCCATTTGTCCGCTTTTCTCAATCATTTCCTGCCGCTTATCCATGTCGGTCGCGACGTTGTAATCGGTATATTCAATTTTGTGCTCTTTTAAAAACTCTTTCGTCATCTGGCAGAAGTGACACGTCGGCGTACTATAAATTACAATGTTCTTCTCCATAGTTTTTTCTTATATCTGTTAACGAACGGTTATTATAACATTTTCTTTTACACACAATCAATTTTTGTGCGAGTGGCGGGAATCGAACCCGCGCCAGATGCTTGGGAAGCACCTATTCTGCCACTAAACTACACTCGCGTGTTAATTTCTAAAAAAGAAGCCGAAAAGTTTTTTAAAAAAGCCCGAGTTTCGAGAATTCTCCTCTGTCTCCGTCGCCTTGGGAGTATCAACAATGACAATGACCCTCTCTCCCTCCTTTGCGACCTCAAATTTCTGCCGTATCTCCTCCTCAACTCCGCGCTCCGTATTCAATCGGTCAATTTCTTCCTGAAGCGCCTCTTCCCGTACGGTCAGCCCTTCAAGGTGAGAGAGCCGCTGGTTTTTATTAATCCGGGTTTCTTTTTCTTGCTGATACACTTCAAATACTCCCGGAACAAGCAGGACAGAGAGCGCGATGAGCACAATGAGCGAAGGCCATGAGTAGAGCAGTTGCCGTATTTTTCGGCGTTCGTAGAAATCAAACATAATACGAGTTAAAAGTGGAAAGTTTAAAGCGGAAAGGAGATGTGTGAAAAGATTGAAAGAAAAGCATATTTAGGTTATTATATTTTAACATCTGAAAGTGAGAAGCTAAAAGCTCTACGGTATGCTTTTTCATAAGCGCACAAAAAAGGTGGTCAAATACGTTTGGATCGTGCTCGGGGTGCTCATTATCCTTAGCATGATACTGTTTTTCTCTCCGGGACTTATCCCCGGCGTCGGATATTAACCCAATATCCTTTCGATACTTCATGCATCACCTTCTCCCCGCATAACCTTAAGGAAGACGTCTTGAGGAATGTTTACTTTCGCGTGCTGTTGCATGCGTTTTTTTCCTTTTTTCTGCTTTTCCCATAGTTTCTTTTTTCGGGTCACATCTCCTCCGTAAAGATACCCGGTGACGTCCTTTCGAAGCGCCGAGAGCTTGCGTGAGGCGAGTATTCTTCCAAGAGCGCGCGCCTGTATCTTCACGATTACCTGCTGGCGCGGAATGAGGGAGTAGAGCCGCTCCACCATATTTTCCGCTTCTTCATCCAGGCGCGCGCGGGACACGACACGAGAGAACGCGGGAACAAGCTCTTCGGCGACCAAAATGTCAAGCCGGACCACATCCGCCTCAAGCAGTCCCTCCAGATTATAGAGAATGGACGCGAAGCCTGACGACGCATTTTTGAGCTTGTCAAAGAAATTCCGCATGAGCTCGCGAAGCGGCATCCTGGCGTGGATGCGCGTCCGGTTATCGCCGAAATTTTCCGAGTCTCCGACAACCGCCTCGTGCTGAAAGAGAAGTGGCATAATGGTCCCGATATACTCCGGCGGCACGATAATCTCAATTTTTACCCACGGCTCAAGGATTTTTTCAAACGTATTATGCTCGGGAAATTGCGTCGCCGAATATATTTTTTTGTGTTCCCCGTTTCTCCGCACCACCTCGTACGTAATGCTCGGAGTCGTTACCACAAGTTCAAGATTAAATTCGCGACGCAGGCGCTCGGTGATAATTTCAAGATGAAGCATCCCCAAAAAACCGCATCGAAACCCTCTGCCCATCACGCCGGACGTTTCCTCCTCAAAAGAAAGGGATGAGTCAGAGAGACTCAAGCGCATGAGCGCCTGTCGAAGCAGGGGAAAATCATCTTGGCTCTCGGGATAGACTGACGCCCAGACCACGGGAGACGGTTTCATGTATCCGGAGAGCGCCGGAGCAGTGCTTCCGAAAAATACCACGGTGTCTCCAACCGAGACGACCCCCGGCTTTTTTATTCCCGTGACGATGTATCCAATGGAACCTTCCGAGAGTGCGTTTACCGGTTTTTCTTCCGGAGAAAAAATGCCGATTTCAACGGCATTAAATTTTTCTTTTGCCGCTTTAAAAAGAAGCTGACGCCCCTTCCGCGCCTCTCCGTCGAGCACCCGGATATAGACGATGACTCCGCGATGAGTGGAATATTCAAAGTCAAAGACAAGTCCTCTGAAGTCATCGTAGTGAGACTGCGGCGCCGGCACGCGCTCAATAACCTCGTCAAGAAGTTTGAGTACGCCCTCGCCGGTCTTTCCCGAGCACTCGAGAATATCTTCCGGGGCGCACCCAAGGAGCGCTGCGACTTCCCCACGTACTTCTTTGATGCGCGCAAGCGGCGAGTCAATTTTGCTTAAGACCGGCACAATGACCAAGCCAAGCTCTTGAGCCATGCGGAGCGTCGAGAGCGTCTGTGCCTGTACTCCCTGCGTGCTGTCCACCAAAAGGACAGTGCCTTCTACCGCTTTGAGCGCGCGGGATACTTCGTAGTAAAAATCAATATGCCCCGGCGTGTCAATCAAATTTAGAGTATAGCGTGTAGCGTTTTTGGTATAGGACATAGTAACGGGCTGCATTTTGATGGTAATGCCCCGTTCACGCTCAAGCTCCATGCTATCGAGTACTTGTTCTTTCATTTTCCGTTTTTCTACGGTCCCCGTCAGTTCAAGCATTCGGTCGGCGAGCGTTGATTTCCCGTGGTCAATATGCGCTATGATAGAAAAGTTTCGAATATAATTCATAATGAGGTCTTTTTCTTAGAATACTTCAAAGACGCGGCGTGTTTCTCCACACCGCGTCGGGAAAGAATCAAAGTTCGACACTTTCCTGCCCAACCGTCTGTGTCTTCCAAAACTTATGAAGGAGATAGTGCTGTATTTCCTTTATCTCCCGGTTTCCCAAGAGCTTCAGAAGAACGACGCCGGCGACAATGCCGATGATTCCGGAGAAAAATCCTTGCGCAAATATACCCCAAAACGTATTTATATCAAAGATGTCGTCAAAAAAATCTAAAAGCTGATGGACCACGAAGCCCATAACAACGGACGCGGAGAGCACTTCAAAGAAGACTCGCAGGATTGGGCGTGAAAATTCGTGTGTGTCCCGCTGAAACAAAAACCAAAAGACGCCTGCGTTAATGAACATGCCGCATGAAAACGCCAAAGGGAGCATCAGTACTTCGGTGCCAGGGACGTCTTCTATTCGAAACAACGATTCAAAAAAATACCTGATGATTTCCGCCGAACGGAATATTTCAAGGAAACCATACGCAAACAAAACGGTAAGTCCCGCAGAGAAAGCGTTTACCGCAAGCGGCAGACGAGTTTTTCCCGATGCGTAATAGCCGCGGACAAACAAGAGAACGAGTCCCTGGGCAATCAAGGAAAGTGTGAAAAGAGCGAGGAGCGCGGCGGTAAGACGCGTATCCGCCCAGTCGAATGCTCCGGAGCCAAGAATGACCCTGACGATCTGCGCTCGGAGTACGATGAAAAGAATGACGATGGGAGTGGACCAAAAAATAATATGCCGCGCGGCAGTAAGCATGTGAGCGATGAATTCCGCGCGGTTTCCGTTTGAGACGAGGCGCGCGAGTGTCGGGAAGGCGGCGACCGAATAGCTCGCGCCGATAATCGCGAGGGGGACCGCTTGGAGATTGAACGAGAAATTAAAGACCGTGATGGAGCCCTCCGCCATGAGAGACGCGAGCGCTATAAGGAAAAGGAGTGCCAAATGCTGTGCGGAGAGAGCAAGCGTTCGAGGAAGCGAGAGGAACACGACGTCTTTCAGTTCTTTGAAATCAAACCGCGTTGCTATACGGTCAAGAAAACCGCGCATGACAATGAAAGGCACTTGAATGCCCGCGTGGAGAAGCGCCCCGAGAAGGACGCCGTAGCCGAGGCCGAGAATGCCAATGGCGGGATAGAAGAAGAGTACGCCGACAATAATCCCCGCGTTGTAGAGAAGCGGCGCAAGTCCGTAGAGCACGAATCGTCCGTACACCTGGGTAACGCTTCCAAAGATGTTTGAAACCCCGAGCACTATCGGCTGAAGGAGGAGAATCCTCGTCAATAGAATGAGCGAGTCAAAGTGAGCCGAGTCAACAAGTCCCGGGAAGAGGTAGGGCACTATGCGCGGCACAAGAAAAAATAGAAGCACGCTCAAGATGGTAATAAAAAAGAGGAACGCGGAGAGGATGTGCCCGATAAAGCGTTGTTGGTAAAGATGGTCGTTCTCCCTGCTTAGAAAAGGAATGAGGGCGTATATTGACACCATTGACGCAACCGACACGAAGACCATGTCGGGAATACGAAACGCCGCGTAGTAGATATCGAGAAGCTCGCCTGCGCCAAAATAGTGGGCAAGCAGTCGGTCGCGTATCAATGCGAGTATCGCGGAGAAGAGCGCGAAGAGACCGAGGAAATAGGCGGCTTCGTGAAGGCTTCGTATCTCCCGATGGAGCGTTAAAAGAATGCGTCGAACCATGCTTATTCTTCCACGAGAGGCGGAGTGAAGTTCTCAAACGGCGCCCGGCCGACAATGAGATTTTCAATAATGCTGTTGACCTCTGAATTGCCAGGGTCAAGATTTTTCACAGTGGTCAATTCGCGAATGGCATCTTGAGTCCGACCGGCTTCATAGTACGAAAGCCCCAAGAAGTAACGAGCATTCGCATACCGACTGTCAATTGAAACTGCCCGTTCAAACGCGCCGATGGCGCCGGAGAAATCCCGCGTCGAATACTTAAGGAGTCCGAGCTGGAAGAACAGAAGACTATCCTGCGGAGAGAGAAGCGTTGCCGCTTCAACCGACTGAATTGCTCCCTTGGTATTACCCTCCCCTATCTCTATCTGCGAGAGAAGTGAGATGGCATTCGTGTAATCATTTTTTATACGAAGCGCTTCGCCAATGTAATCCCGCGCTGTTTGATTGTTGCCATTAAGCGCTTCAACGCGCGCCAAGTTCAAGAGCATTCTCGGATTATTCGGATTGAGAGTTCGCGCCTGCTCATAAGCGATTTTTGCATTGTCATACGCACCATTTATCCGAAGCGGAATGAGCGTCTCGTATATCCGACCGAGGAGAGCCCAGTTCTGGTAATTTCTTTCATCCGCAGACACCGCTTTCTGTGCGTTCTCTATAGCAGAGGTCAAGAGCGATTGAAACCGCCCCTGCAATTCTTCCGCACTGCCATCCTGATTAAGAAGTCCCGCAAGCCTAAGAAGAAATATCTCCGCGGATGCCCTGTGTGTTTGGTCGCTCTTGCTGAAAAGGAGCGCTCTGTCGGCGTTTCTTTGCGCCTCCGAAAGGTTGCCCGTCACGCGAAGGGCCACGCCGGCGCGCTCTATGTAGACTGACGAGACAAATTTTTCCACGGAAGCGTACAGTCCTAAAGCAAAAGAGACGACGAGAACAAAGAGTAGTGCAACTATCGCAAACCCGATGCGCGGATTCTCATTAAAGGAGAGTTTCTCCGCTCGTATCCTCCCGGTCCACGTCTCTGCGGCAATGAATATTCCAGAGAAGAGAAATGCAAGGAAAAAGAGAGTCACGTGGGGAACGTAAAATACGGAAAGTATCCACAGGAAGAGCGCGGCAAAAAACGAGGACGTAGCGAGGTAATCGTCAAACAATTTCGAATGCCTCTTGAGAAACGTGCGGGCGCCGCTTACGAGGAATAGGATAAAAAACGCGAGCCAGACAAGAGCGCCGAGAATGCCGTTCGTGATAAAGAGAGTCGGAATAATGCCGACTCCAAATGAAAAATCAACATCCCAAAACGGAGTCTGATTGGTTCTTAATGGTTTGCTGAGAAGCCATTCTTTTGTAAAATTATTCGGTCCGGCGCCGAAGAGCGCTTCTTCCCTGTATACTTTTTCAAAGATTGCAAATGTGCTCTGCCACGAAGGCCGCGCCTCGACTTGAAACGTATTGAATTGCGCGTCAATAAATTTTTCAAATGAAGGTCCTGCGAATATAAAAAATGCCGAAATGACGAGAACGAATAGGGAGAACCCCGATATCTTTCGGGGGTGCATGTCCTGATTGGATATTGTCTCCGGAGACCCTTCTTGCGATTTTGTGAGAAATCGGGTTTCAAAAAAAGAGCGGATAAAAAGGAGTGCCGATATTCCCGCAAGAACGATCCATACCAGCGCGAAGTGGACAACGGCAATCATAAAGAGTCCCGCTATCAAATTTATGTACGAAAGAACCTTAAGCAATCCGCGCGGACGAAGGACGTCAAGCGTTATGAGAGAGAGAATGACTATAAGCCCCGAGAAAATAGCGACGTCGTTCCACTTCCCGATTAAGTTTGATGTGCCCCCCGGGAAGACATTGAGCGGAGAAAATCCGCCGCTCAAAAACAACTGCGCAACATGGTAGACAAAAAAGATAAGCGCGGAGACCGCGAGCGTAAGGTAGAGCGTGATAACTTTGTCTTTTGAGGTAAACAGAAACGCTCCGATTCCAAACCCGGCGGACATAACCGTGAGAAACAAGACTGTATCGAGGGCAAATCCCTGCCCGAGAAGAGAGTGAGTGAAGCTTCCGGAGAGGGCGCTCGAAATAAGGGCGACTATCGGCAATGCAAGGAGTGGGACAGCGAGCACGCCTTTGGGGAAAGTCAGTGTGTTATCTTTGAGACGAGCAACGCTCCAGAGAAGTCCCGCTAAAAAAACGCCGAGTCCAAGCATAAAAAGCTTTGTGTCGGACGCCGAAACCGATACAAAAGGAACGACGAAGATGGGTAGAAGAAACACAAGCACGAGAGTTACCAGTATCGCAAGTGAATCAAGTTTCTCGTTTGTCATGAGTCTTTACATTAAATGTTCATATAACTATACCAAATAACAACGCGTGAGGTAACGAATTCTGTGAGTATAAAAGAAAACAGCCCCGCTTGCGCGGGACTGTTTTCATATATCTCACTTGTATCTATAAGCCGAATTCTGTATCTCTCACTTGGATGATCTAGGTGAGGGGTGATAGCTATTTATCTGGTCCCGACGTTACCGTCGGGATCAAGCGGCACTTCCGCCGGCTGGCGGACGCGGCCTTGCATTCAGGTAAGGATTTAGCCGTTTCACCCCCTCACATGCACTGCATGTGAGGGACTGCGCCTCCAATTGAGGAGGCACCCATACGTCTTTCGTTGTACGGCGTCTCTGCTCGCACCTCTATCCTTGCGGACGACGGGTGTTACCCGCTACCCTGCTCCCCTCACATGCGTTGCAGGTGAGGGGGAATGTTCGGACTTTCCTCCAGACGCCGCAGAGGGCATCCGGCAACTATCCGATACAAGCTGTGAACAGCATACCACAAAAAGTATAAAAAGCAATTACTCTGTACGGCTCTAGAGAGGCAAGAAAAAATGCCACAGGGGTATGGGGCATTTTTTATTTCTTTTCATCTGAGCGAAGACTGCCCATTTGAAAGGCTTCGCAGGTTGAGCGGGCATGGTATCCTAAGACTTCCAGTATACTGGAAGTCTTAGGATGAGCGAGACCGAGACTTGAGAGTGGGCGCCTGCTGGGCGCCCAACTCGTACTTTCAAATGGGCAGTGTGAGCGACCTTTATTCTATTTCACACGTCCCTCCCGCGCACGCGAGCTCTTTTTTAACTTCGGTCTCGTCCTGAAGTTCGTACGTCATAAGCTTTGAATAGTCAACGTTTTCGAACCGTTGAACGAGCTTCTCGTATTGTTCTTTCGTAATTTCTTCATATGGAGCAAGCTGATAGAGATGGTTGCTTCGCGGCAGGAATGAGAGTCCGCCGATGATATCCCAGTTCTTATACAGCCAGTCGGCGACGGTAATCCATTCGTTTTCTCCTACCGAAATCGTCGTTGATGGATTGTGCTCGGTGAAGTTCTTTTTGACTATCTTCCAATGTTCAAGCTGGTCGAGCGCGGTAATCTCATCTCGAAAGACAGTGCCCTTCGGGGACTTGACCGGAAACTCCAATACGAACGTGTTGGCGCTCTCCATCGTCTGTCCAACTTCCGGATGAAACGGCACTCCTTGGTCTTTGAGCATCTTAAAGAGCGAGTCGGTTGCGGAAATGCGGATGCGGCGAATGTAATACGGAGCGTGCCGCGGATGCATGCCAGAGGCGCAGTTCACTGTCTGTGAGACTGTTCCCGACGGCTTGACGCAGGTAATTGCGTTTGAATGGTTGACGCCAAATTTTTTTGCGTACTGTTTGTTGACCTTGACGGTCTCGGCGCGAAGTTTCTTCAAAACCGGCGCCTGCCGAACCGCTTTTGAATCCCATTGACCGGTCAAGGAGACTCCAAGCAGACGTTCCGCTTCACAGTTTTCTTTCCAATCTTTTGAAAGATATCTGAAATTCGTGAGTGTTGACTGATACGTGCCGAGAATTGTCGCGATGCGCACCTTGCGCAAAAGTGACGCTTCCGTGTCCTCCGCTCGGCAAATAACTTCGGAGAGATTGCAGAACTGCTTCGACTGTAAAATAATTTCCCCGCACGGGTTTGTTCCCGGTCGGTTGATGCCGTGCTGACCACCCTCATCAGAATTGTCCTTGTACTTATTTTTCAAATAGGCAAGGCGTCTCTCCGGCAATTGCTTCACGAGACTCCCGCGGTTAAAGATTCCGCGTTCGCCCGTGCCCGCTTTCATGAGCGCAAACCACTCTTCCATGAACTCAAGGTTTGATGGTCTCTCCTCATAGACGGCGGAATTATTCGCGAGCGAACGCTGTGGATTCGCAAGCCAAAACTGCCCGTTTTTCGCGTCCCTGACATCGTCATCATCGAGGTCGGAGAGAGAAATCATTGCCGAGCGGCGAACACCGCCAGAGACAATCGCTTCACCGATTTTGCAGATAATGTCGTGTGCGTCTATGTTGCGCAGACGCCGCCCTTGACGTGAAAGTACCCGTTCACGGGCAAAATTAAGCAATTGCCGCAGCGGTTCAGGTCCCGATGCTTTGCCGCCCATGGTCTTCAGCCGAGACCCCGCGGGACGGACGTTGGAGTAATCAAACGAAACATCTTTACCGTCAAACCATGCTCGAAGACCATGAAGAAGAGCGTCTGCCCATCCTTCCGCCGAATCAGGTACGACGAAGACCTCGAGTTTTTTTCCAGTCTGCGGTTTGATCTGCGGAAGCTGTCCGATGTTCCAGCTCTCCACTCCAAAACCGACACCCGTTCCTTTTGACGAGAGGTAGAGAATTTCCGCGAAATCCTCGAGTCTCGTCGGCGCAATGTAGGAACAATTGTACGCGCAGACATTGCATTTGCGGGCGGCATCTCCGGCAAACTGCATGAGCCGCATTGACGGCATGACTTCCTGTTTGAGAACTGCTTCCCGGATTTCCGTGTACTCTTTTGCGGTAAGTTTCGTCCCGAGATTCTCTTTCATAAAGCTGATGTAGCGGTCGACCGTTTCAATCCACGTCTCACGCCGCCCCTCTTCACCTACCCAGCGCGCGTATGAACGCAGATACACAAAGTAGCCGAGGTCGTTTCCTTTAAAATATTTCGCGCTCTCCTCCGAAAGTTTTTTGACGCGCTCCGGTACGACAATGCCGAGCTCGCGAAGCTTTGCGCGTTCCGCCCGATAGAGAATGTACGATTTCGCAGTGACAACGTAATCGCCCAAAATGAGCTGCCGTTCTACTTCGTCCTGACATCCTTCGACGGTCGGCATGAAGTTACGGTATTTTCGCGCAATGCGAACCATGTCCGACGCCACCCGGTGCGCAACCATGATAGATTCCTCTTTTGAGCCCTCATTGCTTGCGACCATTGCCTTATGAATCGCGTGCGCAATCTTGTTGAAGTCAAATGGAACAATGCGTCCGTCGCGCTTTTGGATTTTACCGATAAATTTCTTGTAATCGGCTGCGTTGACGACATCTTTTTCTTGCGTGTCGACTTTTGTGTTCATAATCTCGTTAATGTGCGCACGAGCTTTTTCCTGTTTGCGGGCATTGAGCATGGTACAAAGGGGTATTGGTGACAGTGAGTAATTGTTTTTCTATTGTATCTCCAAAAGTCATCCGCCGGTATGTGGAAAAGTGCTCAAAAATGCACCATGTAATAAAAAAAATATTCGGTCAACTAATGGAACGTGGGGTGCCTAGAGGAGGGCTTCTTCTCTGTCTCTATCGAGAGCTCCATTTCGCCCGCGAGCCGACCGCCACATCATATTTTTCCGAAAAACCGGCATTGACCTCAAGAACGTACCGTGCCGGAGACTTCGGATGGAATGTTTTAGGGTAGGTATCGGGAGAGACGTTGAGAGAGAGGTCAACAACGTGGAGATTTTCATCAAGCCAAATGATGTCTATGGGAAAAAGCATGTCTTTCATCCAAATGCCATGAAAGTCGGACTTTGGAAATACAAAAAGAAGTCCTTGTTTCTCACGAAGCGAAGAGAGATGCGAGAGTCCGAGACGTCGCGCCTGTGGAGTGTCCGCAATTGCGATCTCGATGTTTGTCGTGCCGATTGAAAACGTTGAGAGTGTGGTATGAAAGATGGTATTCTCGCTCTGCGACACCGCTGCAAAAAAAGACGCACTCAAAAGGAGTGCCGCAGAGGCAAGCGTGCCGATGAAAAGGTGGCGCATGATAGTATTATATAAACTCGCAAGCCAAAATGACAGCAGAAAAATCCGAAACAGACAGATTGAGACGTTCCATGAAAAAGATTTCACATCCGATTCGCATCAATCAATATTTGCATCTCAAAGGATATTGTTCGCGAAGACAGGCGGACAGACTTATTGAAGAGGGGGCGGTAATGATAAACGGAGCGACTGCAAAGCTCGGCGCGAAAATTTTTGAAAATGATGTTGTCAAAGTTTCAAAAAGAAATTCCGCTATACTGAACATGTACGCATATTTTGCATACCACAAACCACGTGGAGTTATTTCACACAGTCCACAGATGAAAGAAGTGAGTGTGCGAGAAGCGGCAAAACTGCGGAAAGATTTTTCTCCCGTGGGACGTCTTGATAAAGCGTCGAGTGGTCTCATGCTTCTCACGAACGACGGACGGATTGTCGAGCCGCTTTTAAATCCCCGGTACGGACATGAAAGAGAGTATGTCGTGAAAGTTGACAAGAAAATAAAAAATATGTTCCTGAAAAAAATGCGGGGAGGTGTGCAGATAGAGGGGTATGTGACAAAACCGGCTGCTGTTGAGAGAATTGACGACCTTTCCTTTCGTATAACCCTCACCGAAGGAAAGAAACACCAGATACGCAGAATGGCGGCGGCGCTCGGCTATCAGGTACGAGAGCTTACGCGTACGCGCATCATGCACATCAAGCTCGGTGGCTTAAAAAAGGGCGAAGCACGTGAACTGACGCAAAAAGAGAGAAGGGAACTGCTTAAAGTCCTTGCTATTCAAGAGGCTTGAAATCAAGCGAGCAAGAGTTGACGCAGTATCGCTTTCCTCCCTCTTCTTTCGGGCCGTCATCAAAGACGTGACCCAGGTGTCCTCCGCATTTTTTGCAAACAACCTCGGTACGAGACATACCATGGCTCGTATCTTCTCTTGTTTCTATCGCTTCAGCAACTTCGGGCTCCGTGAACGACGGCCAGCCAGTCCCTGAATCAAATTTCGTCTTTGACGAGAAAAGTTTTGCTCCACACGCCGCACAGTAATACATGCCGTCATCCTTGTGATTCCAATATGCTCCGGTAAATGCAGGTTCAGTCCCCTTCTCACGCAGTACATTAAACTGCTGCGGGGTGAGTTCCTTTTCCCATTCCTCCTCCGATTTGTTTTTGAAATCTTTCATAACTTTATTATATAACTTTTGCGGGTTACTCAAGGTTCAAACTTTTAAAATGAGACCATGTAAGTGTTCTTTGACGGATTTTTGAGCGGTTAATTGGAGTCTCTGGGTCTGCTCATAGTATAGAAAATGCCGCCCCGAGTGACACGGGGCGGCGAAGCGCGAGAAGAGTTGCAATTTAGCAGGTGGTTGTTATGGACTTGGCACTGAACTGGCGGGATAGTAGAACGATTCCACCAATCGTAGTGCCAATGCCCAGCGGCAATGCTGTGGCAAGGACCGGGAGAAATTTCATACCCTGTTCCTCCCATTCGTCTCTGGCACAGAGAACCGCAACCACAGCGAATGCGAACCCGATGAGGACCGGGGCAAGCCCCGCGGCCAGAATTTCCAGGGTGATGATTCTGCCGACTCGGAGCCAGCGTGCGGACAAGGCGTCATTGTAGACTTTGTCCATGATCATATTGATTGGCATGCTGGCAACTCCTGCCCCTGTCGTAACGATCATTGTGACAGACAGAGATGTCTCGATGCTGCCGCCCAAGACGTACACTGCGGTACCGAGGCACAATTGCGCCACGAAAACCACGGTTGAACATATCCAGAGTTTGATCATTTCCACCTCCTGCGGAAAAGCGTTACACCTGTAGTAATGTTAACATAGAACTTAGAGAAAGTCAAGGTTTCGGCTAATCTTCCGAGGTCGCACCATCGCCCTCGGTTTCAAGGTTGGTCCGATACAAAAAACTTCGTGCGGAGGCGGTGAGATTCGAACTCACGATACCTTTCGGTATGCCGCCTTTCCAAGGCGGTGGAATAAACCACTATCCGACGCCTCCATAGAGCATAGTTATAACATAAAATATAAAAAGAGAACGGCTCGCCCAAAAGGAGGGCGAGCCGCGAACCGTATTTTGATTAGTCCCTTCGACGATCACCGCCACTCGTAAAGCGACGTTGTTCTCCGAAGCCCCGTAAAGCAAGGATAGAGCAATTCCGACCGTCTCCTTTTGCTTTGTACAGAGCTCTGTCCGCGTATTCACGGAGCGACTTGAGATTGAATCCGAAATCGTCAACGAGGGCGATGCCGACGCTGACTGTGACGGAAATGATGTTCCTATCGGTGTCGTCCCCGACATAGATCGGTTTATTCTCGACTGCTTCGCGGATGCGTTCGGCCGTTACTTGCGCCGTCTTCTTACCGATACGGGGAAGAAATACGACAAATTCCTCGCCGCCGTACCGAGCAAAGAGATCGCCGACGCGGAGCGACGAGCGCAACACTTGCGCGAACGAATGAAGTACCTTGTCGCCGGCGTCGTGCCCATACGTATCATTGACCTTTTTAAAGAGGTCGATGTCGATCATGAGAAACGCGCCGTGCTCTTCACCCTCGTTTTTTGTTTTCTCCCTGAAAGCACGGAGCAGATGTTCTTGCACCTGTCCTTCAAAGAACCGACGGTTTGAAATTCCCGTTAGCTCATCAATGGTTGCCAGCTTTCGTATCCTAAGCGCGAAGGCGAGCAACTCTTCACGGGAAAATTTCTGAAGTTCCCTCTCGGTTACTTCTCTGACGTCCAAAGTGTGCTGTGGCATGGCGTTTTTTCCTTTCCTGCCATTGAATTTATCTATTATTGGTTATACTATAAAAATATCGGGGTGTCAACAAACACAAAGGCGGTCGCGTACGCGACCGCCTTATTCTTCGAGACATACCTTTAAAAAAGGCCTCCTTTGTGTTTTCGGTTCCTTGATGGAGTGCCGTAACCTAGTTCTCCGCCGGAATGCGCGGGACAACAAAGCATGTCCCCTTTCATAACCTGCGCAGATTGGTTGCCTCGAGATTTTTCGCGGGCACGAGTGAGTTTGTCCGGCGATATATCACGCCCGATGCCCCGCTTAGAACCCCCGTTTACTTTACGAATAAATCCGCCCTTGCGGTTGACGACTTCGGTCATTAGTTTCCCCCGTTTACCTTGAGTGAAGGACAAAAAAACAGAAACCTAAAGTATATCATACCACCTTTAGTAGCGTATGTCAATTAGTTATTACTGCTGACGCAATGCGGCTACTCTCTCCTCTGTTGGCGGATGTGTCATGAAAAGCTTGTTGAGAAACTTTCCTTTTGTCGCGCTCCCGAACGGGTTTGAAATAAAGAGGTGCGCCGTTGCGTGGTTCGCCCGTTTCATCGGAGCGGCGTACCTGCTGATTTTCTCAAGCGCGGATGCGAGCCCTTCGGGATAACGCGTCAGGAGCGCGCCTGACGCGTCCGCGAGAAACTCGCGCTTCCGCGATATCGCAAGCTGAATGAGTTTTGCGATAATCGGAGAGAGAATCGCAAGCGCAAATCCGGCAACGATGAGGATAATACCGACGCGGCTGTCGCGGTCTCTGTGTCCGCCATACAGGGACATTCGGAGAAAGAAGTCCGAGAGAAGTGTAATGAAGCCGAGAAGCACAACGACAACGGTCATCACAAGCATGTCGCGGTTGCCGATATGAGAGAGCTCGTGCGCGATGACTCCTTCAAGCTCGTTTCGCTCAAGCATTGAGAGAAGCCCTGTCGTTACGGCGACGACCGCGTGTTCCGGGTCGCGTCCGGTTGCAAACGCGTTCGGCGCGCTATCCTCTATGATGTAGAGCTTCGGCATCGGGAGCCCCGCTGTAATAGAAAGATTTTCAAGAATGTTCCACAGTTCCCGGTGCGAGTCGCGAGAAACAGGTTTTGCCCCCGACATTTTAAGCACGAGTTTGTCCGAGTACCAGTACGCGCCGACATTCATGAGAACACTTATGATGACTGCGACCCAAAGGATAACGGGACTTTCAAGAATGTAGGAGAAGGACCACGCAACGCCGACAATAACCAGGAAGAATGTGAGCATCAGAAACCACGTCTTTCGAATATTCTTATCTTTCTGTGTGTAGATTGTCGCCATAGCGCAGATTTATGAAAACAGCTCTATCGTTCTTTTAACTTCTTCTTTCACTCCGTCAATACAATTGTACTTTTGTACTTCGTCCGCATTCACCCACGCAAAATCGGTGAAGCTTCCTTTCTCCGGACGCACTTCGCCGCCTTTGTACTCCGCGGCAAACTTAACGAGGACTACCGGTACGCCGTCGGGCCGGACAAACGCGACACTGTTAAGATAGAGAAGAACATCTTTAATCTCAATATTCGCCTCTTCTTTTGCTTCACGATGCAGTATGCCCTCAACCGCATCTTCAAAATCAAATATGTCTCCGTTCATACGCGTCGGTCGCTCAAGCGGTAAGTTATTCCACTCGAGTTTTCCTCCGATGACTCCCCACTTGCCGGGATGCGCGATTTCGCGTAGGGCGCGCTTCAGGATAAGGCATCGTGCATCGTCCGTGCGGAGCACAACGACGTTTGCCACGAAGTAAAAGAGTTTGTTTTGTTTCGCCTTATCAAGAGAGATGCTGTGTGCCCGCATGAAAAAGAGTTTACGAGAAGAGCTTGATAGTCTTCAGTACATCCATGTCTATATCCTCAATGTGGTCGTATTTCTTTATCTCTTCTTCGTTCACCCACGCAAAATCGGTAAACCCCGCTTTCGGTTTTACTTCGCCTCCCAGATATCGGGCCCCGAACCGCACCAAGACCGACGGAGTGCCATCCGGACGCACGAAAAAGACGCTCTCAAGATACTGCGGACGGCTTCCGACTTCAATCCCCGCTTTTTCTTTCACAATAACGGCAACCTGTTTTTCAAGCGGACGGTTGAAGTTAAGGATTCCATTACTCTTCATATCCGGCTTTGATAGATTGAAGTCATCCCACGCGAGTTTGCCTCCCGGAAGCGCCCACTTGCCGGGATACACATCGTCTTTCATGTCGCGCTTCAGAATGAGGCACCTCCGGTCGCTCTCCCGATAGACGACAATGGTAGTGACAAAGTAGAAAAGCTTGTCCTTCTCGGCGTTATCAAGACTAATCCGCTTCCTCGCCATGGGGCTAGAACGTTACCTTAACAGGTTCTTTCGCGGCATTCTCGCCTTCTCCCAGTTCGAAGAACTCCTGTTTGCCGAAGTGAAATGTATTTCCGATGATATTCTGGGGAAACGATTCCAGAGCGGTGTTGAGGTCCCGCACATTGCCGTTGTAAAAGCGCCGCGCTGCCTGAATTTTGTTTTCGGTGTCGGAGAGTTCCCGTTGAAGCTCAAGAAAGTTCGCGTTTGCCTTAAGGTCGGGGTAACTCTCCGCAACCGCGAAGAGCGACTTGAGCGCGTCTGTAAGCATGTTCTCCGCCCGCCCTTTTTCGTTAAGCCCGCCCGCCTGCATTGCCTTTGCCCGCATCTCGGTCACTTGCGCAAGTGTCTTCTTTTCATGAGCCGCGTATCCCTGTACGGTATTCACCAAATTCGGAATGAGGTCGTAACGGCGTTTCAGCTGAACGTCAATGTCCGCCCACGCCTCCTTCGCGCGGTTCATAAACGTTACAAACCGATTGTAGGCAAAAATCGCCCACAGTACGATAACCACGATAATTCCTAAGACAATATAGAGGGTAGTCATAATGTAGCTTTTAGGTGTTAGCTTTTAGGGTTAAAATTTACCAAGCAATTATACAACAATCGGGCAAAATAAAAAAGCTTTGTTTAATAGATGACCGATAAAAACGAGTGTGTCTCTTTTTGAAAGCTATCGGAGGCGGCAGAGCTTGGTTTCATTCTTTCCTTTTTAGCGAGAGAAAACAGGTTTCTGGAACATTCACAGGAAAATTGTGTATATTTCTTTTTCTATTCAAGCGAGTCTTCTGCTTGAGGAAGACTTTCCGCCGGAGGGGCGGATAAACTCCACCTGAGCGGGCATGGCATCCAAGGACTTCCAGTATATTGGAAGTCCTTGGATGAGCGAGGTGCCTTGACAAAAGTTATAATATGGTATATAATTAACAACAGGATTCAGATGATGTCATCTGGAATGGTTCAGAGGAAGTTTCACCATGACTACATCGCAAACGCAAACCCAAATCAACGTGAGGACACTCTTCTTTGCGTGTGCCTTCGCTGGGCTCTTCGTTGTTTCGGCCTTGATCCCGGTTTTCTCAAGTCCGATCTTCAGCTACCTGGTCCTGGCACTCGATATGAACGTCCTGCTCGCGTACCTCCTGTCGAACTTCATCGTTGCCACGATCGCCTTCGTCGCCTTTCTCTTCTACATGCGGAAGATGACGCAACGAAAGCCGACCGGGGGCTAACAAGGTCCGACGCACCCCGCCACTCTCTCTTTTGAGTGGCGGGGTTTAAGTTTTATCTACACGAATACTCAAGTGCTTTTATGCCTGAGAGCGTCCCGTCGAGGAGAAACTGAAGCATCGCGCCGCCGCGCTTTTCTTTTTAATTTTTCCACTTAAGCGAGCAAATATAAGTTTATAGAACATTCGCAGGAAAATTTGCATGGTTCTGCGCAAGCAGAAAATTTTCCGAGGACGAAGAAAATCACTCGCTGGAGTGATTTTCTGATTCTATAAACTTATATTTCACGAGCGACCCATTACATCATCCCCGGCATCCCGCCTCCCATGCCGCCCATTGGAGGCATGCCGCCGCCTTTCTCTTCCTCTGGCTCGTCCGCGATCGCGACCTCCGTTGTAAGGAGCATTGCCGCAGCTGACGACGCATTCTGGAGACAGCTTCGTGTTACCTTGACCGGGTCGAGAATTCCAGCAGAGAGCATGTCGTCAACAATCATGTCTTGTTTCGCGTCATACCCGCAGTTTACTTTTCCGCTCTTTACTTTCTCGACAATGACGGAGCCGTCTTCCTTACCGGCATTGATGACGATTTGCTTCAATGGCGTCTCAAGCGCGCGAAGCACTATCTCAAAGCCGACGGCTTCTTCCTGGCTCATGTTGCCTTTATTCTTTTCAAATTGGTTGCGTACTTTTTGCGCGACTTTCACGAGCGCCGTCCCGCCACCCGGAACAACGCCTTCTTCTACCGCCGCTTTCGTCGCATTGACCGCGTCTTCAATCTTAAGCTTGAGATACTTCATTTCAGTTTCAGTCGCCGCTCCGACACGAATAATCGCAACTCCGCCGGAGAGTTTCGCGATTCGCTCCTCTATTTTCTCCGCGTCAAATTTCGAGTCAATCCCCTCAAGCTGTTTTCGCAACTGCGCGACACGTGCTTCAATGTCCGCCTTTTTCCCTTTCCCTCCGACAATAACGGTTTTGTCCTTGTTTGAAACGACACGGCTTGCTTTGCCGAGCATACCAAGTTCAGCTTTTTCGAAAGTAAGTCCCCGTTCCTCTGAAATGACTTCTCCGCCGACAACCGTCGCGATATCTTCAAGCATCGCTTTCTTTCGGTCGCCATACCCCGGAGCTTTCACAGCCAAAACATTAAACGCTCCGCGAAGTTTATT
Source organism: Candidatus Kaiserbacteria bacterium (assembly GCA_016186705.1). GTDB lineage: Bacteria > Patescibacteriota > Minisyncoccia > Phycocordibacterales > JABMNX01 > JABMNX01. Next base: position 57,151 of record JACPLB010000002.1, read on the forward strand.
AACGACAAACGTTGCGAGTGCTTCTCCATCCACGTCATCCGCGATAATTACCAAATCTTTTCTGCCCGTCTGCGCGAGTTTTTCAAGAAGCGGAAGAACTTCCTGCACCGACGAAATTTTCTTGTCGGTAATGAGAATTTGAATGTCCTTGTATTCTGCCTCCATTCTTTCAGAATTTGTGACCATGTACGCGGAAACGTAGCCGTTGTCGAACTCAAGACCCTCAACCACTTCCTTTTCAATGCCAAGCGACTGCGATTCCTCAACGGTTACGACACCGTCTTTGCCGACTGCATTAATGGTGTCCGCGATAATTCTTCCGATATCGTCCGACTCCGCGGAAATTGTGGCGACCTGTTTTATTTCTTCCTTTCCCTGGATCGGTTTTGCGATTTTATAGAGCGCCGCCACAGCTTCTTTCGTCGCCTGCTCAATGCCGGAGCGGATACCCATGGCATTTACTCCCATCGTTGCCTGCTTGAAACCTTCGTTCGCGATTGCCTGCGCAATAACGACTGATGTTGTTGTTCCGTCACCGGCAATTTCATTTGTTTTGTGGGCAACCTCTTTGATAATCTCGGCGCCCATGTTTTCAATTTTGTCCTTGAGACTTATTTCTTTCGCGATAGACACGCCGTCATTTGTAATCATCGGCGCTCCGAACCCCTTGTCCACAACCACGTTGCGTCCCCGAGGGCCGAGCGTTATTTTGACCGCATCCGCGACCTGGTCAATGCCTCTTTTCAGAAGGCGGCGAGCTTGTTCATCAAAAATAATCTGTTTTGCCATATTGTTTTAATTTTAAATCTTGTAGATTTGAGACATTCCCTAAAAGCTCAAAGCTAACACCTAAAAGCTATTTTATTACTGCTAAAATATTCTCTTCTTTTACGATGTAATACTTTACTTCGTCAACCGTAATCTCGTCGTATCCGTATTTCGAAAAGACGACCCGGTCATTGACTTTCACTCTTACCGGAATCACTTCTCCCTTTTCGGTCACCCGACCGAGACCGACGGCAATGACTTTCCCCTCCTCCGGCTTTTCCTGACTCACGGTATCCGGAATAATAATTCCACTTTTTGTTTTCTGCTCACGGGGCGGAATTTCAATCAATACCCTGTCCCCTAACGGGGAAATTCTCGGTTTTTTTGCTGAACCTTTTGGCATACTATAGTGCGTAACTTTTACTGCTAATGTAAAAAATCCAAGTCGCCAATCATTATACTGGCGAGCGTTCCGTTGTCAAATCCTTCGCGGAAACTTGCGCGCCATTATAACTACTGGTATACTGTCCCGTAAATGGAAACACTTGATGCGATAATGCCCTACATTCAAATCGCACTCTCCATCTTACTTGTCCTCGCTATCGTCCTACAACAGACGGGTGCGGGACTTGGTGGCGCATTTGGCGGAGATAATTTCAGCAGCGGATTTCACACGCGGAGGGGATTTGAAAAGACTTTATTCAACATTACAATCGTCATTGCGATTCTTTTTGCAGCTTCGGCATTCTTTATTCTTGCTATCCGTTAACAATTCTTCATTTACCATACAAACGTGCATTAGGCGGCGAATTTTTCGAATACATATCATGCCGCATCTGTAAAGATTCTCCCTTGTGAAAGATTTTCTGAAACATCTCATATCCGTTATCAATGCGCGCCTTGATGCGCCGTTTGTCGTTGGCATCAAACGGGTTCTCTCTTCGCTCTCGCGCTTCGAGACAGTTGTACTATGGACGCTTGTCGGAATGCTTATCCTAAGCGGTTTAAACCTCCTTTCTAAAGCAAATGGCTTGATTCTTGTTGAAGCAAAAGCACGGGGAGGGAGTTTTACCGAGGGAATCGTCGGGTCGCCTCGATTTATCAATCCCGTACTTGCACTCTCCGACGCCGACCGAGATCTTGCGTCTCTCGTGTATTCGGGACTTATGAAGGCAACGCCGGAAGGAGAGGTCGTTGAGGACGCGGCCCTTAATTACAGTATTTCTCCGGACGGGCTTTCATACGAATTCACCATCAGGGAAGACGCCTTGTTCCATGACGGCGAGCCAGTGACTGCGGATGACGTGATATTTACCATTAATAAAACACTCGACCCTGCCATTAAAAGCGCGCAAAGAGCGAACTGGGACGGCGTCAAAGTGGAAAAGGTTGATGAACATACCGTGCGGTTCGTGCTCCAGCGCCCATACGCGCCGTTTTTGCAGAATACGACAATGGGAATTCTGCCAAAGCATCTCTGGCAAGGTATTGATTCGGGACAATTCCCTTTCAGCGAAATGAACGTGTCCCCTGTCGGCTCCGGACCGTATAAAGTCAAGACAGTCAAGAAAGACTCCACTGGCATCCCCGAAGTGTATATACTCGCGTCATTTAACGATTACGCACTCGGGAAACCGTACATAAAAAAAATTACTCTTCGCTTTTACTCCAATGAAACAGACCTTATGAGAGCATTCAAGAAAGGCGCGGTGGACGCAATAAGCGGCATCTCTCCCGAAAGCATCGGCACGCTCGGGGCACAGCGAATAGAGAGAAGCCCGCTCCCTCGTATCTTTGGGGTATTTTTTAACCAAAACAGTGCTCAGATATTTTCACACAAAGAAGTGAGGGCGGCGCTTAACGCCGCGATTGATAAAAATATGATTGTCGATCAAGTCCTCTCGGGATACGGCACCTCAATAGACAGTCCGATACCGCCCGGGAGCATTGACCGGCCGCATGCGACAACATCTCCCGAGGAGACGCGAGGAGGCGTCGAGGAAGCGAGAAATATACTTGGAAGAAGCGGCTGGACGTTTAATGAAGAAGAAGGCGTGTGGACATCACGCACCAAAGAAGAATTACGCTTCTCCCTTTCAACGTCAAATGTTCCGGAACTCAAAGCGGTTGCGAACATGCTGAAAGAAATGTGGGAAAAAGTCGGAGCACAAGTGGACATAAAGGTGTTTGAAGCAGGCAATCTAAACCAAAACGTCATCCGACCGCGGGAGTATGACGCGCTTCTTTTCGGCGAAGTAATCGGGCGCGAACTTGACCTGTTCGCATTTTGGCATTCTTCTCAGCGAAACGACCCGGGGCTCAATATAGCGCTCTACGCGAATATCACCGCGGACGCGCTTCTGGAGAAAGGGCGCACAGAGCTCGATGCCGCTTTACGCGAGACGGTATATCTTAACTTTGAAAAAGAAATCAAAAAGGACGTGCCGGCGGTGTTTCTCTATTCCCCTGATTTCATTTACATACTGCCGGAATACGTGCGTGGAGTACTTCTCACCTCCGTTACCACTTCGAAGGACAGGTTTCTCAACGTTCATGAATGGTATATACGAGCGGACAAGGTATGGGGTATTTTTTCGAAATAAAGAATTTTAAAAACCCTAATATATAACAATGGTAGAACGAAAAAATGAAGGTGGTCGTAGTCGGCAATTACCGCGACGTCGACTCTCGCGCGGCAGGCGAAATAGCGGACAGAAAATGCAGAGGAAGCAGGCGACGACAAGCAAGCGTATGGTGCACAGGCATCATACGGAGACTCCCTTAAGGCATAAGCACGAGCCTATCCCCGAGATTATAGACGGCGTCCGGATTGTTCCGCTCGGCGGGGTTGAGGAAGTCGGGAGAAACATGACGGTTGTGGAAACATCTACGGATATTCTTATTGTTGACGCCGGTTTTCAATTCGTGTCAGAAGAAACGCCGGGGGTTGATTACGTTCTCCCTAACACCCGCTACCTTGAAGAGAGGAAAGGAAAGATTCGCGCGCTTCTTATAACACACGGGCATCTTGACCACATCGGCGGCATTCCTTTTATTCTTGACCGTATCGGTAATCCTCCGATTTACACTGGCGAACTTACGTCCATCATGATAAAAAAACGGGCGGAAGAATTTGTCGGTATCAAGCACGATGTGAAAGTGCTTGACCCTCACGTGCCGATTACATTCGGCTCATTCAGAGTGCGCACTTTCCCCGTTACCCACTCGATTCCGGACTCAACCGGTATGATTATAGAGACCGAATACGGCAATGTTGTGTTAAGCGGCGACCTCAAGCTTGAGCATAAAGACGGAGTACCAACAAAAAAAGAGGAGGAGGTGTACGGCGCAATCGGCAAGGAAAAGAATCTGATATTTATTGCCGATTCAACAAATGCGGAGAGAACCGGCTTTTCAATTCCAGAACAGGTCGTCTACGATACTATTGAGAATATTATCCGCACCACCGAAGGGCGCATTATTATAGGCACATTTGCTTCCCAATTCGAGCGCATGATACGAATTATCGGCATTTGTGAGCAACTTGGCAAAAAGGTGATCACGGAAGGCCGAAGCATCAAGACTAACATTGAAATTGCCGAACGCGCAGGCCGTCTCAAACCGAAAAAAGGAACTATTATCCCCGTCCAAGAGATCGACAATTACCCGCCGGACAGAGTCGTTATTCTTGCGACCGGCGCGCAAGGGGAAGAGTTTGCGGCTCTCATGCGCATCGCAACTGGCAAACATAAATTTATCAAAATGACGAGGCGCGACACCGTCGTACTCTCCTCTTCGGTTATTCCGGGGAACGAGCTTTCCGTGCAACGTTTGAAAGACAACCTGTATCGGCACGCGGGGCACATCATCCACTACAGAGCGTCCGATGTACATTCGACCGGACACGGGAACACCGGAGAACTCGTATGGATAAACAAGAAGGTGGGAGCGAAATTTTTCATGCCGGCATACGGATATCATTCTATGCTTCGATGTCATGCAAACGCGGTTATCGAATCGGGATTCCCAGAGAAGAATATCGCTGTGCCGGACAACGGCACAATCATTGATATCATTAAAGGTGAGCGGATGATTGTGCAAAAGGCGACGGCTCCCTCGGGTCCTATGATGGTTGACGGCTTCTCGGTTGGTGGTGTCCAGGACGTAGTCATACGAGACCGGAAGACACTTGCGCAAGACGGCATGTTCGTCGTTATTGCGACTATTAATGTACGTACCGGAAAACTGCGAAAGTCTCCCGACATCATTTCCCGCGGATTCGTGTATCTGCGCGAGTCGCAGGAGCTTCTCCAGCAAACGCGGCTCATCATTAAAAAAAGCGTCGAGAGCTCGACTGAGGGAATGCATCCGATTAATTTCGACTACGTGAAGAATAATATTACCGACGCGGTAAGTGCGTTTCTCTTTCAAAAAACCAATAAGCACCCGATCGTCATACCGGTCCTTCTGGGAGTTTAAGAAATACCGCTTACGCAACTGAAGCAAATCCGCGCTTAACGGTCACTATCTCTTCACGAGAAAGAGCGTGGAGCTGCTCTAAAACGCGCTTCTTGCCGTACAGTTTGAGGCGTTGCGTCAGGGCAGAGATTGAATATTTTTTCTCAACAAGTGTGCGTACGATTACTCCGCGAACCTCTCTGTTTGAATTTTTGAAAGGACTTTGTTTCTTGTAATGACTGCTCCTTCTTGAGGGATTCTTTTCTTTTTTCTTGAGCATTGAGCCATAATCCATAAGCGCCGAATACCACTCGGCGACATTTTTTCTATCAAGCGTCTTTTCAATGAGAGGAATGATGTCACTGTCCTTCACTTGTGCTGTCCTTGAAAAAAAGAAGTGAATGAAGACCGAGCGGATATTCGTTTCAATAATGATTGCGGGAAGATTGTATGCAAACGCGCGTATTGCTCCCGCAGTGTACGGACCGATGCCGGGAAGATGTGTGAGTGTTTTTTCGTCTTTTGGTATTTCCCCCTGATGTTCTTTCATAATCTGCCTTGCGGCGTTATGAAGCATTCTCGCGCGCCGGTTATAGCCAAGTCCCTGCCATTGGGCAAGCACTTCTTGAAATTCTGCATTCGCGAGGGACATAATCGTCGGAAAGCGTTTCACAAACATTTGATATTTCGGTATAACTCTTTCCGCTTGAGTCTGCTGAAGCATGATTTCGGAGACGAGCACGCGGTACGCGCGTGTTTTAGACGACAAAGAACCTGTGGCGCGCCACGGAAACGCCCGTTTGTGCTCCAGATAATAATCCCGAATATCCTTCCGAAACACGTTCACTTTCATAATGCGTACCGAATTATACTCCCAAGAGAGCGGGCAAGTGCGTTACCAAGGAGAACAATAGCGGCAATAATAAGTATGAGGTAGAGGAATTTCTTGACGCGCATGCTACTTTTTCTTTGCCTTCCCTTTCATTTCTATAACGGTCGTCTGAAGGTGCTTCTCTCCTTCCGGCTCTTTCGGAATAACAATCACCGCAATGAGGTATACGAGAGCCCCCGGCAAAATGCCGCTGAAAATGGTTACCGCAACCCACCCAAGACGCAGTATCGTCGGGTCAATGTCACAATACTGCCCGAGTCCTCCACAGACGCCTGATATCATTTTGTCACTTCTCGAGCGATACAGCTTTTGAGCTCCCATATGGGATATTATAAATGATAAATCACGTCTTTGCGTTCCACAATGACGCTCCAGCCCATGCGTTTTGCGTGCTGGTAGAGGTTCTTGTTCGGATTGAAACACAGAGGTCGTTCCACAAGCTCAAGGAACGGAATGTCTCCTTCGGTATCCCCGACTCCCACGGACCCTTTCAAGGTGAGGTGTTCTTTTTGAACGGCGCGCCGCACAATAGTCGCTTTGTTCATAATCAAATGCTCATCAACGACAATGCCGGTAAAAAGGTCTTGCGGCCCAATTTCATAAATACGCCCGTATACTTTGTCAAAACCGAGATTCCTGCAAAATTCGTCAACAGTGGTCTTTGGCGATTGGGAAATCGCGAGTATGTAGTGCCCGTCTTTTTTAAGTTCTTTGATCAAATCGCGCGTGTATTGGTAGACGCGTTTCCCCTGCCGCTCTACGACGCGCTTTGAAATATCGCAAAAAGTTCCGTAATGCACTCCTTTCACGTGTTTCATGAAGGTTTTTACGACGGCGTTAATATATTCTTCATATCCACCTTCCCGTTCAAACCATGTACGGTATTCGCGTTCGTACTCTTTTGCTACGTCTTTTGAAAAAATGCCTTCTTCAATGAGCGCTTCAACGAGCTCGATGACCATACTTGAACGGAAAACGGTCCCGTCGACGTCAAAAATAGCGACTTTTTGTTCCATACAAAAATAGTACCACAACGGCCTCTTACAGCACCGACGAGATAATGTCCTTTACAACATTGATGGGGATGGAAAAACCGACGTTCTCGCTCCCGCGCGCCATCGCCACGTTAATACCGATGACGGCGCCGGAGAGGTCGGAGAGTGGCCCGCCGGAGTTTCCCGGATTTATCGCAGCGTCCGTCTGTATCACTCCACGAAGCTCTTCCGGGCCGTCCGCTCCGAGCGCGGAGAGTTCCCGATTGAGTCCGGAAATAATGCCAACCGAAACGGAGTTGTTAAACTCTCCGAGTGCGTTTCCGATTGCAAAGACCGATTGTCCGAGCTTCAGGGAGTCAGAATTACCTAAAACAACTCCGGGGTATCCCTCTCCGGAGACTTTGAGGATTGCAAAGTCAATGTCGGTGTCTCTATATATGACATCCGCCTGCTTTTGTGAACCGTCGGAGAGAACGACAGTATAAAGAGCATCAGCATCGCTTACGACATGGCGGTTCGTCGCGATATAGCCGTCACTCCTAAGGAAAAATCCTGTTCCGGCACCGACCTGTTGAACTTCAGTCCCTTTCTGCACAATGCGCGGCACCTGAATGTTGAAGTTGCGAAAGAACGGGTCGTCTCCGAACGGGTTTTCATATACGATTTCAATCTTCGGCACATCCTTTGAGACGACAACGGAGACAACCGACGGAGCGATTTTTGCAACCGCGTCGGTTAGAAGCTCTTCTTGCGACTTTTGGCGGAGCGCTTCGCGGCGTTTGAGCTCATCCGCGGTGTCCGATGATTCTTGCGCGACTACTCCGACGTATCTTTCAAGTTCTTGCACGCGCTCCGTGAGCGATTGAATTGTTTCGCTATCGGATGAGCCGAATGAAAAGCCGACTATCCCGCCCACAATAACAAGAAAAAGCACGAGGGTTGTGACAATAATTCGATAAAGCGCATTCATGACATTTTTATACCTTAATTCTTCAAAAAAGAAAACCCGCCGTGCGATGCGGGTTGAGGTGGTTCCGGAAGAGAATCAAGGCCTGCGAAATGTCTACATTTGCCCCCCATATCCGATGTCCTTTGAGCGTCTGACTCGGGAGAACTCTCCCTCATCCTTGGGTATGGACCCACAAGAATGGTCAGCTTGCTTCCCCGGACACCAGTGAAGGTGACTGTGAAGCCACGAGGCACGCCTCAATGTGTCCTCCGGAACCATCTTTTATATTACACTCGCGCGTATGATGAGTCAAGTAACAATGTGTGGATTCTAACGGGATTTCGGCCAGCGAAGAGCGGCTTTCGGAAATATCTTCGTGAGCGGATGCTTTGAGCAGTCGTGCACGCGCGCCGGGCAGACGTAGCGGCCGTACATGACCATTTGATGGTTGACGTATTTCCAGTCTTTTTTCGGAATAATCATCATCAGGTCCCGTTCAATCTGGACGGGATTTTTTGAGTCAGTCAGGTTGAACCGAATGGCAAGACGCCGTACGTGCGTATCAACGGCAATGCCCTCGTAGATGCCGTGTACATTTGCGAGTACAACATTCGCTGTCTTTCGCGCAACACCCGGAATAGTGACCATATCCTCAATCGTTCTGGGGATTTTACCCTTGAATCTCTCTTTAAGGACATGGGCCGCGCTGAGAATATTTTTCGTTTTGCTTCTGTAGAAACCGGCTGAATGTATATCCTGTTCAAATTCGTTTCTCTTTGCTTTGAGATAATCGTTAAACTTCGGGTATTTCCTAAAAAGTCTCCTCGTTACCTCATTGACCCGCTTGTCGGTACACTGCGCGGAGAGTATCACTGCGACCAAAAGCTCCCAGTCATTTCTATACTGCAATTCCGTTTTTGAATCCGGATAGAGCGCCCGGATCTTTTTGATTATTCTATGCGCGCGAGCTTTCCGCTCCGCAAGCTTTTTCATATTAAGAGCTTACCGAAGGGCTTGTATGTCGGCAAGTACTTCTTCTGCGTGTTTTTTGGGAGTAACGTTCTCATACACCTTTGCAATGATTCCTTCTGGGTTGATGAGCACCGACGAGCGCACGACCCCCATGTGCTCGTCCCGCAATATGCGGGGCTTCCGTCCCATGGAACTCTTCTCCTGCCACACATCATAGCGTTCTAGGACATCTTTCTCTTCATTTGAAAGAAGAGGAAAGCGCAAGTCGTACTTCTCGGCGAACTTTTTGTGCGATAACGCTGAATCCGGACTCATACCAAGAACAACGGCTCCGAGCTTTTCAAATGACTCAAAATTATCCCGCAGCATTTCGGCTTCCGTCGTACACCCCGGAGTATCGTCTTTGGGGTAAAAATAAAGAAGTATCCACTTACCCTTGTAGTGCGAAAGACTGTGCTCTGTGCCGCCCTGGTCTTTAAGCTTAAAATCAGGAGCTTTTTGTCCGGTTGCAATTTTCATTTCCAATAATTGCAGTATATCAAAATATAAAGAGAGTATTAAACCCGGCAGGTTTCTCCCCCTTTCTTTGCGATATACTGCTGATGGTATTCTTCCGCTTCAAAAAAATCAGAGGCGGGAGCGATGTCCGTCACTATTTCATCGTGGTATTTTCCCGATGCGTCGAGTCTTGCTTTTGATTTTTCCGCTTTGCTTTTCTGCTCTTCGGTAAGATAAAAAATCGCCGAGCGGTACTGCGCCCCGACATCAGGGCCCTGCCGGTTATATTGCGTCGGGTCGTGAAGATTCCAGAATACGTCAAGAAGCTTTTCGTATGTTACTTTTGCAGAGTCAAACGTAACTTCAACCGTCTCGGCGTGCCCCGTGTCTCCGCGGCAAACATCTTCGTATGTCGGGTTCTTTAACAACCCGCCCGTATACCCAACGCGCGTATCAACGACACCGGGAGTATTCCGAAACACCTCTTCGACTCCCCAAAAACACCCTGCGGCAAATATGGCTCTTTGTATATTTCTCTTCATACAATAAAGTGCTTAATTATTAGAAGTGACGGATACTATTGTGCCGTCGTCTATTACGACAGTTTTTTGCGCGACTTTTGCGTACTGCTCCTCGTGCGTAATCATAATGATTGTCTGACCTTCCTTATGAAGGTCTCTGAATATCTGCATAATGACTTGTGAGGATTCATTGTCAAGATTCGCAGTTGGCTCGTCTGCAAAGAGAACTTTTGGGTGATGGACGACGGCACGGGCGATTGAAACCCGCTGCTGCTCTCCGCCCGACATGTGGCTTGGAAGTTTGTGAAGCCGATGTTGAAGTTCAAGTTTAGTCAGGCTCTCTTCGGCTCTCGCGTACGCTTTATCCGACGGTATATTTTGCATCAAAAGAGGCAATGCGACATTTTCAAGCGCGGTTAAATCTGGAAGTAGCGCGTAGTCCTGAAACACATAGCCAAACATGGTAAGCCGAAAAGGAATTTTCTCTTCCACTTTCATCGTGTGGGTATCGCGACCATAGATAATAACCTCTCCCGATGTCGGCTCATCAAGAAGGCTCATCTGATAGAGAAATGTGCTTTTGCCTGCGCCAGAGCGGCCCATGATGGAGATGAATTCGCCGTCCTCAACCTTGAAATCAATGCCCTTTAGGACTTTGGTTTCGGTTTCCCCGTCAAGAAACGTTTTTACGAGTTGCTTTGTTTCAATCATGGCTTTAGTTTCTTCCGAGAATGGAATCAAGGGTGTTTTTCCTGATAATCATCCAGGCGGGAATGTAACCGGCGATAATCGTTGAAAGTACCAGAAGCCCGACGCGCAGAGACGTCCCGCCAAAAGGGGCGACAAGAATCCCATCGCTGAATGGAAAGTCTATAGGGTGCCCGGCAATAAACGGCACAAGAAAACCGTATACCAAAGCTAACCCTATCAAAGACCCAAAAAGAGCGTAAAAGATTGATTGGAAGACGTATGAAAGACGGATAGCACCTCCATCAATGCCAATCCCTTTCATGATGCCGATGTATTTCCTGCGCGTGATCGCATTAATGAATACGACGATAAAAATCGTAATGGACGCAACGACAAGCCCGATTGAGCCAAAGGCAGTGCCAAGCATATTAAATGTCTTGATAACATCCTTAAGGAACTGCGGCTGGGCATCTTCAAATGTCTGTATTTTCGCGTACTTATCGGCGCCGCTCCGTTTAATTTTCTCGCGAACCGCGATAGGGTCGGCTCCCTCTTTAAGAAGTATCGCTATTTGAGCGACATTGCCGTCATTTCTCCCGATCATACTCCGAAACTGGGAGTCAACCATAAATACGTTTCTCGTCAGCGCATCCACCTTGCTCTTTATAATGCCTTTCACGGTCACCTCCCGTGTCACATCGCCGAGAGTAACCCGAATCTTGCTTCCCACGGACACGTTATTGAGTGCGGCATAATTTGGGTCTTCAACCGGCACATACTGGCTTAAGAGGAACTGCCCTATAATGACCTGGTCATAGTCTCCGGGAGCGAGGTACGAGCCCTCCGTCACCGAAGAGGAGAGGTGCGTTACTCTGTCTTCGCTTTGCGGGTCAATGCCGAAAATCTGCGCATTTGCGGTGTTTGGCTTATCGGTCTCTTTTCTTGTCTTATAATTCGCCTCAAGTTCCGCGCCCGAACTGTACCGCGCCGAGAGCGTCTCAATTTCAGGGAAACTCTTCAGTAACGCAATGAGGTTGGGGCTGTTTTCAATGTATTTCTTATCGTCGGGTGCTGAGACGATGATGTCGCTCGTAAATTCAAAGCGTACTTGGTTGACCGCCCCTTGAATAAGTCCGACAAGAATCCCTGAGACGACCACAAGGTTCAGAAAGGTCAGTACCATCACGAAAATAATGAGACCGGTAGTCCAAAGGCTCGCGCGACGTATCTGCCGCGTCGCAAGAAAAAATCCTATGCGAACATTGAGCGCTAGCCGCGAGAGCATATCATTTTACATTCCCGGATTAAGCAGTACTTTGTCTCCCTCTTCAAGTCCGGATATAATTTCCACCTCGCCAAGAGAGGAAACACTTCCTGTCTCCACCATGCGCTCAACAGTGCTCTCATCATTTTTAACATACACAATCTTCTGATTATCCCGTTTGAAGATAATCCCCTGCGGAATACTGATCACGTCTTTCTTCTGTTCAGTGGTAATCACGATATTTGCCGTCATGCCAGGCTTGATGCGAGCATCGCTCTCAAGAAATGTGAGCTTCGCGCGATACGTGGAAACTCCATCGCGGATGGTTTCCGCCGGGTCAATTGAAATAACGCGAGTCGGAAAAATAACGTCGGCGCCGTAGGCGTCAAGAGTGACTGCCGCCATGTCTCCCACCTTTACAAGAGGCGTGTTTATTTCAGGCATAAAACTCTCTACCTGGTACGCGTCCGTACTTATCATTGAAATAATTGACGTGTTTGCCGACGCGATTCCTCCGACTTTCGCGTCCATTTTGCTTACGACGCCGATAAACGGCGCTACGACCAAAGTTTTTTGGTATCGTGCGCGAGCGCTCAAAAGGTCAGCTTCTGCTGCTTTGACTCGCGCCTTCTGTGCGTCAATATCCTCAGAAGTAACGCCGGCTTTTTCAAGAGTAAACTCTTTTTCAGCAAGAGAGAGCGCCGTTTCAGCTGACGATACGCTTCCGACCGCGGAGACAAGCGCCCCCTGCGCGGTACTTACGGCAGTGCGAGCTCCTGAAATGTCCGTCTTCCATCCGTCAATTTTGCTCTGTGAGAGCGAAGAAGACGCTTGAAGAGAGCTGAGTGCAAGTGCTGCTTTTTCAAGAAATGTCTTTACTTGTGCCGTATACTCAAGCGAAGACGCGGCAAGCTCCGAGAGAACGGTACCCCCTCCGATTGCGGTATTCCATTCGGTAAGCGAGTTTTCAAGCAGAACTCGCAAAGCAATGAGTTCCTGGCGCAACTGCCCATCAGTTTCAAAAATTAAGGTCGGGTTCGGAGATTTCGGATTGCTGAAAAACTGGTCCGCTTTCGTGCGAACCGCGTCGTCGGATTTTACGTACGCATCCGAAATTTTTTCTTTCAATGACTCTCGCGCGTCCGTAAGGTCGGCCTCCGCCGCGGTTACTTTTGCTTCGCTAATCGCAAGCTCTTCCGGGCGCGACCCGCGCGTGAGGTCAGCAAGTTTTGCATTCTCCGCTTCAAGCGACGCTTCCTTCTGGAGAATGTCCGCGCGCGCGTCGCCGTTTTCAATTGAGGCAAGTACCGCGCCTTGCAGTACTGTATCGCCCACCTTCGCAAAAACGCCCGACACGCGACCTGTTTGATTAAATGCCAAATCAACGCTCTCCGCGGAAATAACTTTTCCCGATACCGACACCTCCTGGAGAAAATCTCCTCGTTTAATAACGAGTATTTCCTCACTGCTCTTTCCGTTCCGAAACAGATAGAACCCTCCAAGAAGGATAACAACGAATGCTAGAACGACGGCGAAAAGCGCGGGCGGCTTAAGTGTTTTAAGAAATTCCATGCTTAGACAGTATACCTTATGAGATAAAAACGATGAAACACTTTTGCATGATTTTAATAAAACGTTGAGTGCAGAAGATTCCAAAAAATTCCAAGCACACCCTTTACAAGTAGAGGTATGTGGTTATAATGCGAATAAATCTGTATACGAAGGAGGTAGTGTATGAGACGTTTTGGATTCGCGTGCATATCGTTCTTTATCATTTTTCTGTGGACGAATGCTGCGACATTCTCGGAAGACAAAAGGCCTTCGCTCGGAGATTACGGCTACCGGCATAAAGAACTCCACGAGAGAGGAGTCGTCAAGAAGCTTATGGAGAAGTTCGGGACGACTTGCTGTGACGGAGGCAAAGGGGGCGAGTGCCGGGTAACGAGAATCGTACGAACGGGAGCCGGCTCGCTCGCACTGCTCAATGGAAAATGGTGCCCGATCACCCTGGGCATTCGCTACGACATTGAACTTCCTAAAGATGCGTTCGCCGTCGTGTGCGCGAGCAAATACAACGGGAACAGTGACGATTACGGGTGCCCGGACGTATATTGCGCGGCAATGACGCCGGGAACGTAGGTGTCTATCGAAATGAAAACGGCGCGCCTTATAAAAAGGGCGCGCCGTCCTTGCGCTATTAGAGACGCTTGCTACACTATGTATATGTTTGGACAAGGATACGGATACATGATGTCGGGATTTGGAGGCATTGGTTTTATCCTGTGGCTTCTCATCATCATTGACCTTGCACTCCTCGGCATCTGGCTCTGGAAGAAAATTTCAAAGGAATAGTTCTCTTTGAGAGAGTTCTTAACGCTCACGAGAGTATTCCTGAAAAAAGCGCAATAAAGATAAGGGCGGTGATGCCAGCAAATATTGCCGTTGTTTGAATAAAAAGCTTGAACGCTTCCGTTTTTTCTCCGTTAAAGTAAAGCTGAAACGGCTGATAGAAGAAGAGAAAGCCCATAACAGACGCCGAAAGCACAAAAAGTGAGAGAAAGGCAATTGGTACGATGACGGTTTCTTTCGGAGCGGTAATTTTCGGTCCATAATACATAATAGACGTGACAATGGAGATGTAGAGTATGGCGAGAAGCGCGTTAAGAAACGGATTTCTGCTCATATCATAAGGCATATAACCGAGGCGCCGTCAAAAAGTTCGACTGCCGTTTCCCTGATTTGAAATCATTCTCGGGCTGTTTTGAGAGCCCGTGTCCACCACAGAAGCTGCTCGATCATTTCTTTTGCTTTCTCGGAGAGCGACGAGAAGAGCTCGTCAGCGGAAGCCTTGCCGAAGAAGACCGGGAAGTAGCGCTCACCTGAAATGTGGATGGCGGTTCGTATCGGCGCCATCTGGAGTTCGATAGCAGTGAGACGCAGCTGCTCGATAGCGCGCGCACCGCCGACACTCCCGTAGCTTAGAAACGCAACCGGCTTGTTGTTCCACTCTTGGTATACCCAATCAATGGCATTTTTGAGCACGCCGGACGTCCCGCGGTTGTACTCTGGCGTGACGATAACGAACGCATCTCCCTCCCCGATCTTCAAAGTGAAGCGGGCAACCGCTTCGTTCGTGTAGGGCGCCTGTTTGAAGGACGGACTGACCGACTCATTGAAAAACGGCATGTCGTAGTCGCGCAGGTCGAGCACCTCGACCTTGACCCCTTCGTGTTTTTTTACTTCCTCCGCGATCCACGTTGCCGCCTTGTCGCTGAAGCGGCCTTCGCGGGTACTGCCGGCGATGACCTTGATGTGAAGTGATGTATCTTGTTCCATACGTCGTTAGTAAGTTTGATAATGTCAGTCACACCCGAATACTCTTATGGGTCGGTCTCGATCGAGTGTTGGGTGATGTCCAAATTACAACTCTTGTGTCCCTTGCACCACGCATTGCACTTCTCCGCCCATTCTTTCTCGGAGTAGTGAAAGCCGCATTCACCGCACCTCCAGCCTCTTTCTTCACGAGTAACCATGGTATTAGAGATATTCTAGCAAACGGTCGTAGTTAATGAAATCAAAGAGTTCATACCCGTACTGGATGGTGAGTCCGAAGTTATCGGTCGCAAGGAGTAACCCAAGAAGAATTAAGAATACACCTCCTACAACAGAGACGGCTTTGAGGTATTTTGAAATTTTTTCAATGTAGACAGTGGCTTTTGAAAAAGCGAGCGCAATAAGGAGAAACGGAATTGCAAGACCGATAGAAAAAACGCTGAGCATCAATCCCCCGGCAAGCGCCGTACCGGACGTGCCTGCGAGAAGAAGGATAGAGCCCAAGATTGGTCCTACGCACGGCGTCCACCCAAGGGCAAACGTGCCTCCGATAAAGAGCGAACTTGAAGGCTTGCCGAGCGTGAGCCACTTTGGAATCGGGATTCGTTTGTCAGTTTGGAAAAATGGGAGCTTGAAAAAGCCGAGCATAAAAAGTCCGAAGAGAATCACGAGAATGCCGCCAATACGGGCAAGCCAAATACGATATGGCGCGAGCGCAGTGCCTAGAATACCGGCAAGAACGCCAAAGACGATGAATATAAGGGAAAAACCGACAATGAATGAAAGTCCGTTCAGGAAAATTTTTCGGCGAGCGGCTTCCGCTGTTTCAGGATTTTTAAGCGCTTCTTGGTCAACACCGCTGATAAAGCCGAGGTACGCCGGCACAAGCGGCAACGTGCATGGGGCCAGAAACGTGAGAAGTCCCGCAAAAAAAGATGCAACTATAAATCCGATGCCTATTTCTATCATAGCGAAGTATCGTTAGCGTGTATAATCTTGTTCGCATGCTCTCTCATCTCGTTGAGGTCCATCGGTCCGCGTTTATGCACGACAATTTCCCCTTCCCTATTGATAAAGACAGTTTCGGGCATAGAGAATCCTCCTAGCGACTTATAAAATGAGTCATCTGAATCAAGAAGGAAGAGCATGTTGTCAGTAATACCAAGTTCGTCAGTATATCCTTTCGCTTTCTCAAGGGGTTCCTGCCGGTCAATTGCAATAACAACAACGCGTTCGTCAAATTCCTTCTGAAGCTCCGCAAAATCCGGCAATTCCTGGCGGCAGAATGGGCACCATACCGCCCAGCTGTTTACAACAAGCGGTGTGCCTCTAAATTTTTCGAGTGATACAACGTTTCCTCTGTAGTCAATAAGAGAAAGAGAAGCGAGTCTGTCAAAATCGTTTACCTTTGTTTTTATACTTGTATCAGAACTCCCGCCGGAACCAATAAAAAACCATATTCCTATGATAAGAATCCCGATTCCAATAATAATGATTTTTTTCATATATACGTTTATGCAACTATTTTCACGCCTTTCCAGAAAGCATAGTAACCCTTGATGGCTCGTGCCGCTTCGCTCGGTTCCGGATATGTCCATGCGGCATCGTGAAGCGTTTCGTCACCAACGATAATATCATAGTAGAAGGCTTTGCCTTTCCAGGGACATTGATATGTATTCCCGCTTTTATACAGATATTCCGCATGCAGAGAATCCGGCGGGAAATAGTGATTATTTTCCACTACGATTGTTTGGTCACTTCCCGCGATAATGGTGTTTTTGTATATTGCTTTCACTTTATGTAACAAGTTAATTATTACGCACCTGTTCAACAAGTGCGGCTATCTGCTGATACGGAAGTGCGCCACTAAACGGCGTGAGCTGTCCGTCAGGTGCTACGACGACTACGTACGGCGTGCCGCGACCGCCGGTATCTGTTGCCTCGCGAAAGTCTTTTTGTATATCGGCAACGACACCCCGGTCACTAATGCATCCTGAAAACGCTTCTGAATTAATACCAAACGAAACGGCTACTTCTTCGTACCAAGAGTTGTCTAATTGTCTCTGATTTTCAAACGCTAAATCGGTAAATGACCAGAAATTTTCATTCGTGCCGAGCTGTGCTATGCACTCGGACGCAACTGCAGCAGAGAGAGCCCGTGAATGTATGGTCGAAAGCGGAAAATGGCGATATATCCATCTGACGTCGCTGTTTTCTGCGACAATTTGTTTCAATGTGGGATGCAATCGCGCGCAGAAAGGACATTCAAGGTCACTGAATTCCACTATTGCGATAGGCGCGTCCGGATTACCACGCACATGGTCGGTTTCGTTCGGCATTCGAAACTCACCATTGGACTTTAGTGCTGTACTTGAAACAACACTGCTATCCCTTTTAGGCAGAATGACTGCACCGGCAATCAAGAGCCCGGCGATAACAATCGCTATCGGGATTCCGTATCGTGTCTGTGATGTACGTGCCATGCTGTTACGCAATATCAAGAAGTGGCTTAAGTTTTGCTTCGTCAAAACCGATAATCATTTCATCGTCGACAAAAATAACCGGCACACCCATCTGTCCGCTCTTTTGAATCATCTCATCCCGCTTTGCCGTATCGGTTGAGACATCATAATTGGTGAATGCGATGTTGTACTCCTTGAAGAATGCTTTTGCCGCCTGGCAGAAGTGACAGGTGGGTGTTGAGTATATCGTTACGTTTTTCATAGTTTTATTTATTAACTACGTTAATAATTACTTGAATAATTCCGTCTCCGGGTGCACCGCAAGCCAGGAGAACCAAAATCCTGGGATTGAGGCAAGTGGTTCTCCATTGACTGTGAAGCGAACCTCGCCTGCATCAGTTTTTGTGGCAACGATATTCTTTCCAGCAAACGTATCAGTTATCGTTCCAGAAAGTGCGTCATCGTGATACGCCTTATACTCCGCGCCAATTTCGAGTCCATGCACTAGAGCCTTCGGATGTAGGCGAGTATCGTTAAATGTTGCGCCGAACGACACTGACTCGCTCGTGTAATATCCGCCGTACGGGTCACGACCATAATCACGAACGGAACCGGTATCCCGCGAGAGCACCTCTGTATCAGGATGGACTTGCTTCCAATCGCCCCATCGGATAATATCAGACCGCACGATAGAAAGTTTCTTCCCGGTATCTACACCCAAGACCGCCTCTCCGAGCACCTGTGACCACAGAGATTCGTCCGCTTCGGTTTTTGCACGGTTGTACATCAAAAGATTTGACTGCCAGAGTCTTCCCGATACGCCGAACTCTTGTACTTCCCTGCCGACCCGCCGGTCAAACACAATTCCGGTCGCGCACAGCGGGCAATACGTTACTAAAACGGGATTCCCAGCAATCGTGTCATTTACTATCTCGTGCCAGACGAGAATGCGGTACGGATAGAAACGGCTCTCGCCCTGAACGGTAAGGCCGAGCCCGGGGTCGGAATCGTTAAGAAACGACGCGTCTTTTAAAGAGACGAATTGCGGTTCGTCAATAGACGGAATGCCGTCCTTGCCGGGGCCCCCGGATAATATTTCGTCCAGCGGGATTGAGTGTTTGACACCGTTTGTTGTAAATATTTCTCTCATGGATATCTCTGTTTTACGAACTATACTTTCTCCTATTGTTTTATTTTCTTCACCAGCTATTGTCTTATCTTTCTGTATGTCCCCACTGTTCTCCGCGTCAAGAAAGAGTTGGGTTTCTCCCGAAGGAACGGGAAACGTGTCTCGCGTAAAAAATAACAGACCAATGAGTACAATTGCCGCAATGAGAACCCAGAATGTGAGTTGGTGTTTCATAGCACGGAGAGCACGCGAAGTATTTTCTCAATACGCAAGACGAGTGAGCCGTCGGTTAGTTCGTAGCACATCTTCTGACCCTCCCTATAACAGAAGACAATTCCTCGCGCTTCCAACTTAGCAAGTTGATGAGATGTCGCTGACGGCGAGCTCCCGACTTCTTTCGCAATCTCATAGACACACATCCCTTCACGATTCCGAAATAAGAGTTTCAGAATGCGCACACGCGTCGGGTCTGAAAGAATACCCATCGTCTCAGCCGCTTGATGTATCCCTCCTCTAGAAACTCTGGAAATAATATATGAACGCATGTTCATATATTAACTTATATACAATATAAATGCAACCCCCTGCTTTGTACAAGTAGAGAGCGCCTTAGAAAGAGGGGGATTTAACGTTTACGCTGTGCCGCAAGCCGCGCCGCCTTTATCGCAAGGCGCTTTTTTGTTTTCTTCGAGCGTGACGTTTTGTGCCACGTACTGACTGCCATCCTTTTTGCCATATATATTAAGTGTACATTATATTTAAATAGAAAAACAAATTGGAGAAAACTTTCAAGCAAATCTATGGAGTTAAGAGAAACCCCGCACAAGAGGCGGGGCTGAAGCTGGAGAGTGAAAATAAATTGAAGAAAAAGAACCTAAAGACGGAGACTTTCCCGGCGGTAGAAACACCTTCCAAGCTCAATGCAGGTCGCGAAGCCTGCACAAAGGGTCATATCGAGCAATACCATGTAAGCTCGACCGGCCAAGTCCGCTCCCGCTAGGCAACAGCCTCGGGAGGCGCACTATTTCGCTCAACAAGATTTTCTGCAGAAAGTCCTGTCGAGTTACTTTGAGAGTGGTCACTCCATGTCCGTCTGCTTTTAGAAGTGTACCAAAATTATTTGAAAAAAGTCAAGGGATTGTTTTTAACTGCTTGTGAATATGATAATTCGCTCTGCTGCGGGACTTGGACTCGAACCAAGATACTCGCCTCCAGAGGGCGAAGTCCTACCATTAGACGATCCCGCAAGAAATTACACTTCTCCATCTTGCCGAAGAATCTAGTTAAATGCAAATAAAAGAGGAGGTGGGTTGAGACTACGCGTTTCTGCTTGCCTTGAAGCAGTCGCGACAGAGAAGATTCCCTGTTTCACGCGGCTTGAAGGGGAGTTCAGTAATCGCTTTGCCACATCCGCTACAACTCCAGTTCCCCGCATGCATAATTCGCTCACCTTTGTCTCTCCCACTTGATTGTCTTTTCTTTCCGTGACAGTCCCGACAAAGAAGATTTGTCGTATTTTTCGGCTCAAACGGAAGCTCTTTAATTACCGCTCCGCACCCGCTACAACTCCAATTTCCTGTGTGCATACGCTTATAAAATAATTTAATAATTAATGATAATTATCGCTTGCGCCGTATCGCTGCTTTCATGAAGGCGGTAAACAGCGGGTGCGGGTTAAGCGGCTTTGCCTGGAATTCAGGGTGAAACTGCGTGCCGAGGAAAAATGGATGTTTTGATTCGGGAAGTTCCGCTATTTCCATAAGCACCCTGTCGGGAGAGACGCCGGAAAAGACGAGTCCATTGGATGACAGCCGCTCAACATACTCCGGGTTCACCTCGTAGCGGTGCCGGTGCCGTTCTTCCACAATTTCCTTTCCGTACGCCCGCCGTGCAAGCGTTCCCCGCTTGAGGTATGCGGGATAGAGGCCGAGGCGCATCGTTCCGCCGTACTTGCTTTCCGCAAGCTTCTTTTTCTGGTCTTCCATGATGTTGATGACCAAATCAGGGCTTTTCGGGTCCACTTCCGGGGTGTGTGCGTGCTTAATGCCCAAAACATTCCGAGCGTACTCGATGACCATAAGCTGCATCCCGTAACAGAGCCCGAAGTAGGGAATTCTTTTCTTCCGAGCGTACTCGATGACCGCAAGCTTTCCGTTAATTCCTTTTTCACCGAAGCCGCCGGGAACAATAATGCCATGATATCGCTTCAGTGTATCGAGTCCGCGCTTTTTCTCAAAGCTCTGGGAGGAGAGCCAGTGGATATCCGGCTCGACGCCGAGCTTGTAGGCGGAAAACTTGATTGCCTCAATCACCGAGAGATACGAGTCGGAGAGCGTAAAATCGCCGGTCTTGAAATATTTTCCGACAATTGCGATTTTAACCGCTTTTTTCTTCTTTTGTATCCTCGTGACAAGATGTTTCCATTGGATGAGATTGGTTCGCTTCGTTTTCTTATGGAGATCAAGTTTCATCGCGATGATATCGCTTAAGTGCTCGCGCTCGAAATTAATCGGCACGTCATAGATGCTCTCAATGTCCGGCGCCGAAATGACGTCTTCGCTTCTCACACTGCAGGAAATCGCAATTTTGTCTTTTCGTTTCTTATCAAGGGAAGTTTCGCTCCGTGCGATGATAATGTCCGGCTGAACGCCATATGAATTGAGCGCCCGAATCGCGTTTTGCGTCGGTTTTGTCTTCATTTCTCCGATTTTCCCCGGAATCGGAAGGTAGGTAAGAATAATGAAGATGACATTTCCCGGATACTGCATGTGCATCACGCGCGCCGCCTCAATAAAAAGCGCGTTCTGGAAATCGCCGATGGTGCCGCCGATTTCAATGACTGAAATTTCGGAGCCGTTGTACTCCGCCGCGGCTTCAATGCGGCGGATTATCTCGTCGCGGATATGCGGAATCGCTTCAACGCACCTTCCTCCATAGCCGAGATTCCGCTCGCGCTCAATGACGTGCTGGTACACCATGCCGCTCGTAATGTAATTTTCCTCGCCGAGATCCTTCCCCAAAAAGCGCTCGTAGTTTCCCATGTCCTGGTCGGTCTCAAGTCCGCTTTTCAAGACAAAAACCTCTCCGTGTTCGGTCGGATTCATCGTGCCCGCGTCAACATTGAGATACGGGTCAATCTTCACCAGATTTACGTTAAAACCTTTTGACTGAAGAATCATGCCGATTGAGGACGTGGCGATGCCTTTCCCGACCCCGGACATGACCCCTCCCACGACAAATATGTACTTGTGTCCTTTTTTCTTCATCATCACACTTTAAGGTACCGCCGAACCGCCAAGTAGCTCGACACTGCCCCGAGGAAAATCCCCGTTCCCATAATGATGAGGAATATCTGCCCAAAATTATCGAGGTAGTACTGGAAGATATTGATATCGTTGAAGAATCCTTCGGTAATCGGTCCGAGCCAGAGCGTCAAGGGATAAAAAAGCACGAGTGTAACGATACCCGCAACAACTCCGTAGAGCACTCCTTCAAACACGAAGGGTCCCCGGACGTATGAATTTTCCGCGCCGACGAGCTTCATGACCGATATTTCGTCGCGCGCGGTGTAAATCGCGAGCCGGATGGTATTGAGCGTAATCATGACTGACGCGATTAAAAGAAAGATGATGATGGCAAGACCGAATTGCTCCGAGGAATCAATAACGCGCGTGAGCCGGTCAATGGCGGCTTTATTTTGAAAGAAGTTAATTTTTTCTATAATCGGTGTTTCGCCTGCAGTCACTGCGGCGTCACTTTCCAAGAACTTAGCGATTCCTTCGTACTGCGAAGTCTCTTTCGCGCGAATACTCAAACTCGCGCCGAGGGGATTCTCGTCAAGCTCGTCAAGCGCTTGGAGCGTGAGTTGGTCGTTTTGATGCCGCATGCGGAACGCTTCAAGTGCCTGCTCCTTTGAGATATACTCGACTGACTTTACTTCGGGAAGCGCTTCGATTGATTTCTTGAGCGAGAGAATGTTTCCTTCGGGAGCGGTTGTTACGAAATAAACATTGACATCAACTTTGTCGCGCACTTGATTGAGCGTCGTCGTGAGTATCGCGCCGATAAAAATGAGAGAACCGATAACGAAAAGCGTGATTGTCATGACGAGAATGGTCGAGAGAGAGACAAAACTGTTCCGGATGAAACCGATTGACCCGTATTTGATGATTCGTTTTGCGTTTATCCACCACATAGATAGAAGTATATCGTACCTCCGGTTAAAGCGCGTAGCGACCGGTTTTGTCATCGCGAACAACTCGTCCGCTGTCCATGGTAATCACACGGCGACCAAGAGAATCGATGACTCCCTTGTTGTGCGTCGCGAGAATCACCGTCGTGCCGAGGTCATTGATTTTCTTGAGAATTTGGACTATGTCAAAGGTGCTTACGGGGTCAAGGTTCCCCGTCGGCTCGTCGGCGATTACCACATCGGGCTGGTTCACGATTGCGCGCGCGATTGCCACTCGCTGTTTCTCGCCTCCTGAAAGTTCGCGGGGAAAATTCCAAATTTTGTCGCCGAGGTCGACAAGGTCAAGTACGTACGGCACATCGGTTGCGATTTCCTCTTCATTCCGCCCCGCCGCCTCCATGGCAAATGCGATGTTTTCGTACGCCGTCTTGTTCGGCAAAAGACGAAAATCCTGAAAAACCATGCCGATTCTGCGGCGCAAACGATTGAGCCCTTCCCGATTGAGATTGTGAATATTGGTTGATTCAAAAAAGACAGAACCGTCCGTGGGACGGTCTTCGGCAAGGAGCATTTTGAGAAGCGTCGTCTTGCCCGCGCCAGAATGTCCGACGATGGAGACGAATTCGCTCGGTTCAATTGAGAGCGTTACCCCCTCGAGCGCGGGTGAACTGCCGTTATAAATTTTCGATACGTTATCGAAGTAAATCATACAAACACTGTCAATGTTACTCCAGATTCCGCTCGGCGTCTATGAACATCTGGATGTCTCCATTGAGTACCGCATCAGTGTCCCGCACTTCCGCCCCTGTGCGGTGGTCTTTGACCATTTTGTAGGGGTGAAGCACGTAGGAGCGAATCTGGTTTCCCCACTCGATATTGGTCGTTTTTGAGACAGAGAGTCCGTGCTCCTCTTTTTTTCTGTCTTCCTCCCGTTTCTTGAAGAGTTTCCCTTTCAATATCTCAAGCGCCCGCGCTTTATTCTGCGCCTGGCTTCGCTCGGATTCGACATGAACCGAAATGTTCGTTGGCTTATGCACTACCCGTACTGCGGTTTCCCGTTTATTGACATTTTGCCCCCCCGGTCCGCTCGATTTCGCAAACGTCACCTCAACGTCGCTCTCGGAAAGCTCGACATCATCCGTCGTCGGTATCTCTGGCACGACTTCCACCATTGAAAATGACGTGTGGCGGAGTTTTTTTGCGTTAAACGGAGAGAGGCGCACGAGTCGATGTACACCCGATTCATTCTTAAGCGTTCCGTATGCGTCTTTCCCTGATATTTCAAACGTAATATTACGGTAGCCGCCGTGGTCATTCATGTTTTTATGCACCACGGAAAGTCCCCAGCCCTTCCGTTCGGCGTACCGTTCGTACATGCGGAAGAGCATGGAGGAGAAATCTTCCGCGTCATCCCCTCCGGCTCCGGAAAAAACAGTGATAATGGCGTTTCCCTTGTCGTAGATGCCGCCCCCTTCCAATTCCGCTTTGAGCTCTTTCAGCTCCTTGATGGCTGCCTGCGCCTTGTTTTTATCCTGCCAGAAATCGGCCGCGTTTATGCTTTTTTCGAGCGTCTCAATTCTTTGTTTGAGTATTTTTTTGTCGGACATTTACATAGTATACCAGCAAAAATGAAGCCGGAGCGGGAGGAGGTGTGCTCCCGTTCCGGCTATTGTGTGTGCGGGGAGTCCGGCCGCAAGCTGGCTCACGAATTACCGCGCACACAAAAACCAAAAGGACTTTACCTTGAGCCGAGGGGGAGAATTGAACTCCCGACCTACGGTTTACGATACCGTTGCTCTACCAACTGAGCTACCTCGGCGGTACCGCACAATATATCATGATTCTATTTATTCCGAGAACTTTTATGTTAGAAACCGACCTTCCTTTGCTCTTTTGCTCATTGCGCGATTTTTCCTTCCATTCCCTCTATTTAATCCTGCATAAGTCGGGCTAAGGGCGTCACAGTTAGGACATATTAATCTCAGGTTCTTCTCCGTATTATTACGCCAGTTACCGTCAATATGATCGGCAACCAGAGGGACTTTTCCGGTTTTTGGATTCACTTTTGACCATCCACACAGACAACACCTGTTTCTAAATTTCCTTCGTAAATATTTCTTAACATATAGAGAGACAACACCATGCCCCTGTAAACCGTTCTCGGCGCCGGACTTCCATTTTCTTATGTATGTTTGGTGCTGATGTTCGAGTTGACACGCATTACTGCAATATTTATAGCTCGGTCTCGCTGGTTCTGCACCACACATTAAGCATGCTGACCTCGGCTTTCTCGGCATCGGCATACGTGTATGATACCGCGAATCAACGACCAATAGAAAGAGGTGGGATTGGTCGTATGTTGATAAACTGGAGCCCAAGGGCGGGATTGAACCGCCGACCTCGTCCTTACCATGGACGTGCTCTACCAACTGAGCTACCTGGGCAACAGCTTAAAACATACACTATTTGAAGGAGAAATTAAATGCCTCATACCTATGAGGCATTTTTTATAATCAACTTTTTTGCGGGAAGGTGGGGACATGAATTCGCTTATTCGCCTGCTAACGGAAAGCGGTTTCTGTCTCGGCTCAAAACAAGGTCTTTGTTTAATCAGCAATCTGTCCCTGCTCCACCTTGCAGTTGATAGTGTACGTCGTTCCAGACTTGAGAGGACCGGCATTTACAGAGCCGGTATTTGTTTCGGTAGTAAAGAGGAATCCATCAGTTCCGGAGATAGTACAGTTAGATAGAGGGGCTGTCCAGGTTAGAATCGCTTCATTGCGCACGTGCCTCAATGTAATAGTAGGATTTTGAGAGAGTTCGGATTCTTTGAGGAAATCAAAAGCCGCAGTTCTGGTTTGTGAACCGCCGGGACCTGTGCACGTCAGTGTGTACTTAGTGCTTGCTGTTTGAGTTATCGAGACAGACCCGGACGTTTCTCCGTTTGTCTCAAAAGGGGTGCCTGTACAGGAAGTCGCGTTTGTGCTCTTCCACGAAAGTGTGATTTCCCGACCGGAAAAGTCAGAGGAGGCATTCAATATGACGGTTGGAAGCGGAACAGACAGGGATGCGGGCGGGGAAATGATGATTGAGCGAGTGGTCTTGTTTCCACGTAACGCGGTGCATGTGAGCGTGTATGTAGTGGTTTCGGTTGGCATCACATGAGTCTCACCTTTTACCTCATTGTACGTTTGAAAATTACTTCCAACACAATTCTGTGCACGGTTACTATTCCAGCGCAATATCGCAACGCCTTCCGTATCTCCGCGAGAGACCGTAAATTCAACATCCGGAGGCGGCTCGCGGTTAAATATAATCTGCTGTTGTAAGCCCTCACTGGACTTCTCATTTTTATTAGTAAATCCTTTTTTGAGAATATCAGAGATATTTCTCTTTGTTGATACCTGCGCACCGGAGGCAGTTTTTACTTTACTTGCATTTTGAATTTCAGAAACTACCTGATCACCAAGTGCTTGCACGGCGACAAAGGTGGCATTCAAGAGGTCCCTTTGCCCTTCCCACGTACGCTGAGTAAATAATAATGGATCAACGGACTGAAGTCCTTCTAATGTGTCTATTGATTTTGAGATAAGGTCGCTCGCAGTTTGCAAAGTATATCGTCCCGTATTTCCGGCATATTCTATAAGACGTGCGTTAGGGTCAAATGATTTTTGAATTTCATTAAGCGCTCGTTTTAGGAAACCAAGAAGATTCGGGGAAGCATCTGAAACCGCTGCGGTATCTAGAGATTCAGGAAATCTGTTCCGGTTAAAAGCCGAAAAGATATTGTAAAAAATCAGATTGAGAGGGGTAAGGTCTATTGAACCGACTCCTGCGCCTATCTTTTTGCCCTCTCCGCTATCAGAAGGTATTTCACTTAAGGCGCTTTGAAGAGAGGTTTCAAAACTTTGAACCTCTTGCGTGGCAACTTGCGTCTCCGTGTTTGCCGGAGTAGATGCTAAATTA
Source organism: Candidatus Kaiserbacteria bacterium (assembly GCA_016186705.1). Lineage (GTDB taxonomy): Bacteria > Patescibacteriota > Minisyncoccia > Phycocordibacterales > JABMNX01 > JABMNX01. Next base: position 84,240 of record JACPLB010000002.1, read on the forward strand.
TTTTCTGAAACTACCGCGTCAATAGTATCCAAAGCTTCGTCAACGGCCTTAACCGCGTTTTCCACCGCCTCTGTCGCGCTTGCGACAGCCGCTGTCGTTTCTGCCGGAGACTCATCTTCACTTTCAGCTTCTGTGTCATCTTCTGTAGATTCGGCGGGAGCAACCGAGGGAGCTTCGGCAACACTCGTTTCAGTCTCCGCTTCAGGAGCGGAAGTGATATTGGAAATTGCTTCGGCGATTGCTTCGGCGACTGCATGACCTATGACGCCGAGACCAAATGTTGCGGGCGCGGACAGCTTTGCAGCAAAACCTATGAGGTTGGAAAAGACTGAAACAACGGCTCTTTGTGCGGTTACAACTTCATTGAGCGCACTTGTTATGCTATTGATTGCCACTTGCGTAGCAACTGCTTCGGCGGCAGCTTCTGCCGCGGCATTTGCCGCCTCTGCTTCAGCTGCGGCTTCCGCCTCTCCCAGCCCAAACCCCGACTCGGGTCCAAAATCCGCAGCGGTTGCTTCCGCTTCAGCATCAGCTGGAGCATCCGCCCCCTCTCCACCTTCAGAATCAGCATCTGCGGACGAGCTCCCTGCGCTATCGGGACCTACACCGCCGGCATCTCCTTCCGACGCCGAGGCGTCATCGCCTGCGGTATCAGCACCGACACCACCAGCATCACCTTCTGACGCTGATGCGTCGGCAGAATCCCCCGTGCCAGCATCAGCATCTCCGGAATCAGAAGAACTGCCGTCGGAGCCGGCAGAACCGGAGGCACTGCCATCGCCATCGCTACTGTCATCGTCGTCATCGTCGTCGTCATCATCATCGTCATCATCGTCGTCATCCGCTAATGCCACTGAAACAAATGGAGAGGGTGTATTCCTCCCAGTGTATGTTTTATATATGAAAAAATTTATTGAGAAAAACAAGAGAATAAGTGTGATAAACGCAAGGGTAAGAGATGCTAGTTTGAAGTGCTTTGAGAAAAATTTCATATCGGCATATTTATTATACCACTTAATAGCTTGTCTATATGTTCTCCGCCGTCTTAAGGATGCGATTGAATCCAATGAGTGCGGATATATTGTGCTGAACGTAATCAATGCGAACGTTATAGTTATCAAGGCTTCTGTGAAATCCACCCGTCCCTTTCGGGTTTGCTTTGAGTACCATTATTTTTTCTGGAGTAAACTGTGTCCGGAGAGCAAAATCAACCCCCTGTTTAATGCTCTCAAGCGCTTTCTCTGCGTACCCTGTTTCGTTCACGCGGAAGAAAAGATTGTATGCGGCAATAAGCCCTTCACTTCGTATGGCGGTCGGCGTAGAGCGCGGAGGAGTATAATACCCTCCGTTCCACCCGCTCTCTGTCCCGCTTTTTCCCGTATGCTGGCTCAAAACAATCGCGTCAACAAGGCGTTTCATGTCTGCGATATATAACGAATTCTCGCGGTGTTCATGTAGTTCGTTTAGAGCATACATAAGCCAGTGATTGTTGCCGAGTTCCTCGGCTGAAAATTTCGGGTCACGTGTATTAATGAGAAAGTGTGCGCCACGGTGCGCAGCAGAAATCCATTTTTCATCTTTATCAAGCGCGTACAAGCGGGTGAGCGCAAAGACTGCTTCGCCGGGATAATACACCGAGGTAAAATCATCAATTACTCCCGTCGTAGCATTCATGCTGTGAATAAGAAATTCACCCGCAGGCGATTGAGAGCTGATGATGAACTGAGCGAGACTCTTTGCTTCATCAAGATAAAAGTCTGAACCGGAAACCTCCGCGTGTTTGACGAATGCTAATACGGCAAGGGCGTTTCCTCCCAGTTGGATTTTATTTTCATACAAAATGCAGTGCGCAAAAGGAACTCCAGGGCAAGAGTCATTCTGATTTTTAAGATACTCAAGCGCGCGCTCCGCGCCCATGAGATATTTTTTGTCATTTGTTGCTTCATACAGTTCAAGTAGCGAGTATGATGTCCCCGCGTGACGAATAATATTGTAAGAAGATGAGACTTTTTCAGTTACCGGATTGTATTGATACACGAATGACCCGTCATCGCGCAATTGTCGTAATAAATAATCGCCCCCAGCTTGTGCGGCCTCAAGATATGGAGATACGCTACTGTCATTTCTCCCAAAGCTGAAAAAGGAGAGTGCCAGCAAAACAACACAGACTCCAAGTATAATTTTGCCAAAAGAGAGAACCTGATTATTTGTATTCATTTATAATTAACTTTCTGCGGGAACGACGGGACTTGAACCCGCAACCTCCCGCGTGACAGGCGGGTGCTCTAACCAGTTGAGCTACGTCCCCATTGGACAGACAGATTCTAACAGAAAATCGTTGATTTGTCCGGGTGCCGAGGGACGGATGTGGTCACGAGTTGCTAATTTTTCGATGTACTCAAAATAAGCACTCTCGACCCCGCCTCACAGTCCCGCGGACGTGGGACATGTTCCGGCTTTCAAATCCGTACGCAGGCAGAGCAGTCTGCCTGCTCCTCGTCGACCTGCGGTGCCGAGGGACGGATTTGAACCGTCGACCTTCGCTTTATGAGTGCGATGCTCTAACCAACTGAGCTACCCCGGCAAAGTATTCACAAAATAACATGCTTAGTGTAATGCCTCAAGGGAACCGAGTATCCTTTGTTTCAAGGGAGATCCTTTTCGTACTTTCACACGAAGAATTCCGTAATATTCGTCATAATTTGCGTAATGTTTCTTTGATGCTGTATGTATAAAAGTCGGCTTTGTAAATTGTGAAAGCGGAACATGAGTAATTGACGACCAATATGTTAACACTTTTTTAATTCTCTTTTTATGCATCTCATTAATACTTACCCGCAGAATCAAATCTTTCCTTTTAATAGCGTAAGTGCGTTTGAGCCATTTTAAAAAGACAACAATCATTGTGGTATCAGAGTTTGTAAATCCCAGTTCACTATTCCCATGTTTATACCCTTCTCCCCAATATAATCCTAGTCCAAGAAAGAATAAATCTCTATCTGAGACAGCGCGTACGTCTTGAATCCCGCGTTTTCGCTCGGCATGGTCGCGTGTTAAACGGTTCTGCCGTTTCTGTTCCCCAAGAATGATAAACTGACGGATTCCAGCATGTTTTGCCTTTTCCTGAAGACGTCTCTTTTGTTCAGAAGACAACACAATGTTTCTACACCAGTAACTTACAGTGCTTTTGCTGAGATTGAGTTTCTTTGCAATGTCCGTGATACTCATACCACGTTGTCTTAATAGCCGCGCTTCTGCCCTTTCTTTAATCTTAGCCATATTTATATTATAACCGAACAGCCTATCGCAGGCTTTATAGATTGTCCACAATTGATAATTTTAATTATTTGTCGGTTGCGCAAAGTTTTGTTACAATACTGACACCGCGGGGTGGAGGAGTAGTACCTCGGGAGGCTCAACATGGGCCCTCTGTTTAGTAATAAACAGTTGTAAAACTTGCTAAATTCGGTGGAACCTTCTTTATTCAATCTGTCTGTAACGCTCTCATTGAGTAAAATGGCAATACCGAGCCAAGCCCCGTTCTCAAGATGGGGAAGGTGTAGAGACTAGAGAGTAGGCGTCCGCATCAATATGCACGGATGATGGTATAGTCCAGACCACAAACGACATACATTTGTTATTTATGTATGCAGACAGCGAAAGCTGTAGTTGGTAGGCATAACCTCCAGACGCCGGTGCAATTCCGGCCCCCGCAACACGATAACAAACACAGCGCCACTCAAGTGGCGCTGTGTTTGTTTACCCCGTTAGAGAGTGTCCCGCATACGAGCGCGGGGTTTAATGCCCCACGTGAGTTCTCTAACGGGGTTTACAAATATTCGAACGCTTCAAAGACTTTCCGATAGAGCTCGATAATTCGCAATGTTTCCCGTTTCGTCAAACGATATTGCGCTCCGTCGTGCGCGATACGATTGCGCACTTTGTGCGCCTCCCACGCCTCGTCAACCACAGAAAGATCTCCCTTTCCAATACCGCGCAACCGCTCTCCGAGCGTCTCTCCCGGGAACCCGGCGCGTTTTACAATCTCGTCAAGAATAGTGTCCGCCTCAATGATTGCGTGGCGCCAGTCGTTCTCATTGTCGGAATTCGCGTGGAGAAGCACTCTCTCCCACCTCTCATCACGGCGCGTGCCGGTCGTTTTTTCCGTAATCGTCGCGCGAGCCGTGCGATTAAACGTTTCCAGGTCGGCTTCCCGTACCTGCCTCAACCGAATGAACGCGTATACAATGCCGGTGAGCAACAACAAAGAGATAATGGTCGATGCGATTTTAAAATTGCCCCAAAAGAGGGGTGCGGATGACGGTAGGAGGGCTTCGATACCGCCGTCTTTGCCTGTAAAAATCCTGTATATGACGAGAAACAGGTATTCAATGTTGAGATATGCGAAGTCCATGTCTTTTCATTTAACACTAGCCTGAACGTCTTTGCCAGCCGCAAAAAGCCACGATTCGCGGAGCATGGGCGCCGTGAGGTGAAAGCCGACCGGGAGTTCTTTCTTCTCTCTCTCCACAAAACCCGAAGGAATCGAGAGCGCCGGCATGCCGGTGAGATTCGCGGTAACCGTAAAGATGTCGGAGCGATACATTGAAATAGGGTCTGTTTTCTCGCCGATTTTAAACGCGGGCGTCGGGCTTGTCGGTGTTGCGATAAGGTCAACTGCCTTAAACGCTTCTTCATAGTCATGAGAAATAAGTTGCCGCACTGCTTGCGCCTTCGTGTAGTACGCGTCATAGTAGCCCGCCGATAGAATGTGCGTCCCCAAGAGAATCCGCCGCCGCACTTCAGGACCAAAGCCCTTACTCCTGCTCTCTGCGTATTCCTCGGCAATGTTTTTTCCTTCGACATGAAGCCCGTAGCGCACACCGTCAAATCGGGCGAGGTTAGTGGACACTTCTGCGGGAATAATAACGTAGTACGCCGGAAGGGCGTACTCGGCGTAGGGCAATTCAATATCAATGACGTCGTATCCCGATTGGCGGAGGGCGGCAAGCGTCTTCTCGAAATTTTTAAGGACATCTTCATCAATTCCCTCACCCAAAAGAGCACGGGGAACTCCGATGCGCTTCCGCATTTCTGATATGCGCGGATAGAGCTTCACAGGAATTGACGTACTGTCATAGGGGTCGTTCCCCTTGATGACATTAAACAATATTTCCGCGTCTTCTACTGTTTTTGCGAGAGGCCCTATTTGGTCAAAAGAAGAGCCCATGGCAATGAGGCCGTACCGAGAAACGCTTCCGTATGTTGGTTTGAGTCCTACGACACCGCAGAGACTTGCCGGCTGGCGGATCGAGCCGCCGGTGTCGGAGCCGAGAGACCCGAGCGCAGTATGAAGAGCGATTGATGCCGCCGATCCTCCCGAAGAGCCCCCGGGAACTCTCGCCTCGTCGTGAGGATTTTTTACAACGCCAAAAGCGGAATTCTCCGTTGATGAGCCCATGGCAAATTCGTCCATATTCGTCCGCCCGAGAAATATTCCTCCCGCTTCCCGTATTTTTAAGACGACGGTGGCGTCGTACGGCGCGCGATACCCTTCAAGCATCTTTGACCCTGCACTCGCGCGGCGGGAGCGAATGAGTATGTTGTCCTTTACACTTATCGGTATTCCGGCAAGGATCCCTCCTCTTCCGGATTGTACGAGCTTATCCGCCTCTTTCGCCTGTTGCCTTACGTCATCAAATACTTCAAGGTATGCGTTATTCCCCTTCTTTTCCTCAATACGGGAGAGATGCGCTTCCGCGAGTTCCATTGCGGAATATGTTCTTCCGTCAAGGTCCCGCCGCGCCTCTGCGATTGTTATGTGCTCTATGTCTGTCATCATTCCCTGCATTATTCCCTATCTGCCTGATCAATAATTTTCTTTACCTCAATGAAATTGTTTTTTGTTCGTGGCGCCGCTTCAAGAAGCGGCGTGGTGTAGAGACCGGCGCTATGCGGCTCTCCGTCTTCACGCATCACGGTGCGCACGGGAGCTTTCGTGAGACGCGCGGCACTTCCCGCAGAGACGGACTGAATGCGCTCCACGTAGGAGAGAATTGATTCGATATCTTTTTGAAGCCGCTTCCGTTCTTCTGATGACAGAGAGATGTGGCTAAGTGCGGCAAGTTTTTCGATATGAGCTTCGTCTACCATATTTGTACCGTTAGCATATCGTTACGCTTTGATAAGCGCAACGAATTCTTTTTCGGAAAGCGTCGGGACATTGAGCGAGCGCGCCTTTTCATATTTTGTCCCCGGCTCCGTGCCAACCACTACATAGTCCGTCTGTCGCGATACTGAGCTTGAGACTGCCCCGCCGAGAGAACGAATGCGTTCTTCTGCTTCATTGCGCGTCAAGCTTGTGAGAGAGCCGGTGAGAACAAACGTTTTTCCGGTAAATTTCCCTTGTTTTTTATGTGTGCTTCTTTGTATAGTGACATACCGGAGAAGTTTTTTGAGCAATTCTTTGTTTTCCGAGTCGCGGAACCACGAGTGCACGGATTGAGCGACAACCGCACCGATGCCGGAAATCGATTCGAGTTCCTCTCGTGACGTGCTTTCAATACTTCCGATTGAGCTGAAATGCTCTGCGAGGTCGTGTGCGGTTTCTTCCCCTACATGGTTAATGGAAAGCGCGGTAAGAAAGCGTGGGAGCGTCGTGTGTTTTGCTTTATGTATCGCGCGAATCAGGTTCTCCGCCGATTTTTCCTTAAAACCGCGAAGTCCGCTGATGTCGCCTTCCTCAAGCGTAAAAATATCGTCGTACGAAGATATCATTCCTTCCTCAAGAAAACGGTCGATAATCTGGGGTCCGAGTCCTTCTATGTTAAGGCCTTTTTTAGAGGCAAAGTAACGCAATTTTTGCTTCCGCTGTTCAAATGAATGGGTATTGACGCAACGATGCGCCGCTTGACCGGGTATGCGTTCAATTTTTCCGTCCCCCCCGCATTCCGGAACATGGGTCGGAAAGACGAACTTTTTCTCTTTCCCCGTGCGCAACTCTGTGAGCACCGACATAATGTCGGGGATCACGTCTCCGGCTTTCTGGACAACAACCGTGTCCCCGATACGCACGTCAAGACGGTTGATTTCGTCTTCATTATGGAGCGTTGCTCGAGACACGACTGACCCGGCAATGCGCACCGGTCTAAGATGCGCGACCGGTGTCAAGACGCCGGTTCTTCCGACCTGAAGGGCAATGTTTTCCACTATAGTCGTTACCTGCTCGGCGGGAAATTTATACGCAATGGCGAATCGCGGCGACTTTCCGGTGTACCCAAGCGCCCGCTGAAGAGCAATGTCGTCAACTTTGACGGCGATGCCGTCAACTCCATACGGGAGAGCGTTTCTTTTTGTACGCCACGTTTCATAGTAGGAAATGACGTCTTTAATACTCGCGCACCGTGCATAGTGAGGATTTGTCTTAAAACCGAGTTGTGCAAGAAGTTTGAGTTCTTCTATCTGCGTCTTCGGCGCCGGCATACCCTCATGTCTCGCATCAAAAAAGTCTACGTCGTACACGAAAGAATCAAGTTTTCGTTCTGCCGCAATGCGTGGGTCAAGCTGGCGAAGCGACCCTGCCGCCGCATTCCGCGCGTTTGCAAACTCCGGCTCTCCTTGCTTTGTCCTCTGTGCGTTTATGCGCAGAAGCTCCTTGTGCGGAAGCCACGCTTCCCCAACAGCAACGATATCAACCGGTTTCGACAGCGTAAGCGGTACGCTCTCTATTGTCTTTAAGTTATGCGTGATGTCCTCTCCCACTTCCCCGTTTCCCCGCGTCGCGCCGCGAATGAATATTCCTTTTTCATACTCAAGAACAACCTTCAACCCGTCGATCTTATGCTCCGCGCTGTAGAAGATAGCTTTAGGAAGAGCGATTTCTTTTTTCAAAAAACGCTTCGCGCGCTCTTCCCATTCACGGAGCTCTTCCGTTGAAAATACGTTGTCAAAAGACCACTGTTTGACTTTATGGACAACTTTCTTAAAGGCCTGAATCGGCTCTCCGCCGATGCGCTCGGTCGGGCTTGCTTTTGTCTTTATGCCCGGATACTTCCGCTCAAGGGAAGCGAGTTCGTTAAGAAGAGAATCATACGCTTCATCGGAAATCTCCGGACGGTCAAGCTCATGGTACAGACGCTGATGCTTTTTGATTTCCTCTCGAAGAAGTCGCGCTCGCTTTGAAACGTCTCGTGGAGCGGGCATAGTGTTAGTACGTCACGCGAATCGCGCGTTCAATTCGACGCGGATTTGTCGTGTCTTCGCAGTTCGTATTGTACCCGCGTGATTCTATCTTTGTGCGCGGATGTGTTTCGCTCTTTGTGACGGAAACAATCGAACAAAATCCGTCAACTTCAAATTGGAAGGTCATCGGTGTGTCGTACCCGATGCCGCCGACGCCGGAAATCGTGGTTTCATTGCACGTGACAGCGCTCGGAGTCGACGTTGAAAAACCATTTTGTTTTTGCTCCCAGAAAAGAGCACACTCGGTCCCCGAATCGGCGGCATAGAAGGCGAATTGGGAATCGCGGCCGGATGAGGAAAGGAGGAGTTCCTTGATGGCAATATTGAAAATGGCAAGACCGATTGCGAGAAGCACTCCTGCGACAAGAACCGCGATAAGGAGAGTGAACCCGCCATCTTTATTTTTATTTTTGAACATTTTCACATTGGATTTTTTACACCTCTTTAAGGATTTCTTGTACACTCATAACTTTCATCAACGGTAAAGCCGCCAAAAGCCCAGCCTCGATTATAGTTCGCACCAAGCGCAGGTTCAG
>JACPLB010000005.1 GCA_016186705.1 Candidatus Kaiserbacteria bacterium
GAGCCTTCCAGCTCCCAACTGCCCTCGCAGTTCTCTGTATGAAAAAATCAGCGAATCCCCAACTAACTAACGCAATGAATGCAAAGAGTATTCCCATATTATGAAAATTCCCTTTGTCTTTTTGATGATGATTTCAAGTTTGTCCCTGCCTGCCGGCAGGCAGATTTGGTGGCATTAATCCTTTACTTTGAAAGAGAAGGGATTAAAGTCAGTATCAGTATCGTAATAATCTTCGCCTTCAATTTGCTTTACCTTATGAACCACATAATACGTAACCGGAGTAAGAACTGCTTCAACCACTACTTTCAGAAACCATGCTGAAAGTATCGAAATTACGAGTACGTTTGCCGGAAGAATACCTGACAAGGCAATCATATAAAACAAAATGGTATTGGCTCCTTGTCCGAAAATAGTAGAACCAATAGTGCGCATCCACAAATATTTTCCCTTCGTCCAGATTTTCATTTTTGCGAGTACATAGTTGTTCAAAATATCTCCGGCAAATACAGCGATCCAACCGCCAATAAGCACACGCGGAATAATGCCGAACACTGTTGCATACGCCTCGCTCGCGCCAAAGAACTCTGGTGACGGAAGATATGCCACTATCAGATAAATAATCCCAGCAATCACAGAGCTTAAAAGCGTGAGCCACGTAACGAGTCGGGCACGAGCATATCCGTATACTTCGGTCATTACATCGGAGATGATATAGACAATCGGAAAGTACAAAACAGTAACGGATACGGGAAATATAAAAAGTTGAATAATTTTCCCTGCAGTTACATCGGAGACAAGCTGAAAAGCGATGTTGAGCGCAGTAAGAAGTCCGAGGAGTTTATAATGTTTCATGAAGATTTACAAGATTCTTTTCCGCCGTTGTTTTTTCGATTTTTTCGGAAATGTCATCGAATCTGTCTTTATTATCAAATCGTTCTTGTACTTCTGCAAACGTTAACCAGTGTCCGCCCTGACCCTCAAGCACGTTAAAGACCTTCTGTTCAGTAGGATACAGGTACATATATCGAATAATTTTGTGGCCGTTCTGCAGCGTAGTAGATATCCCCAGATATTTTAGTTCTTCGGGCTTGATTTCAACATCAAGCTCCTCTTTACTTTCACGGATAACAGCTTTGAGAGGGGTTTCGCCAGTTTCAATTTCCCCGCCGAAATAACCCCAATCAGGTTTTTTGTACCCACGCCTGTCTTGAATGAAAATTTGTCGCTTTGAATTTATCGGGACAATGAGTGCTTTGCGCGCGTCATACTTAATTGTTTCTTCAAGAAGTTCCGGTATTTCACTTACCCCTTTTCCAAAATGACCGTAATTCTCAAATTTCAGAAAACGTGCGGCAAGCCCCGTAGCATTCATCTCACCTGCAGAAAAAGGGACCCATTTATCATCTTTTGAATGAAGAACGGCAAAATCATTACAATGCGATTTTATTTTCTCAAAATCGTATCCTTCATCTGTATAAAAACCGTAATTTGATTCACTTAGAATTGCTTTATCTTTCGACCGACCGGAGTTTGTAGCAACGAGGATGACTTTCTTTACTTGCTTCTCCGGCACCTGCCGTTCAAGCCATCGCATGATTGCAACCCCACCTCGCGAATGTCCGACAAGAACTGTATCTTCATTAGGGTTTGTCTTATCAAGCTCCATGAGCCATTCGTCCATTACCGGATTGACAGCTTTAGGTAAGACAGGAGCTACAAACTCATAACCAATTGACTTTACTTCATCGGCGAACCACGGATACCATTTCTGGCTCGGATTGGTATCTTTTCCGTGCATTAAGACAACTTTCATAGTTTATAATTTCAGGTATTGTCGATAAAACTTTTATGATACGGGCTTCTTCGGGCTGGAACTGTGGAGGTGAAGCCCTGTAAGGTTATTTTAGCTTTTTTCTGGAATGAAATCGAAGGTTCTAACAGCGGCTTATTTAATTAACTCTAAAATCTGTTCGACTGTCTTCTCGGGATTATTATGTGAGTTATCTATTCTGTATTCATTAGGAAGTTTCTCTCGCGATAAATGTCCGCGTTGATATTCAAGTGCTTTTTCTGCATTTTTGAAACCACTGTCTCTTTCGCCACTTACTCTCCGAATCAACTCATCCTTATCATTAACCAGAAGGGTAAAGACGCCTAAATCTCTATCTTTAAATTCATCTGCCAATTTCAGTACTTTCTCATCCTTCAAGTCAGTTAAAATTATATTTCTGTAACCATTTTTTAGATAATTTCTTAGTACACAGACAAGATTCTCAAACGCCATCTCTTCTTCTTTTTGGCTTTGATTGCTCCAATCACTTAACAAGTGCCATTCTCGTAGCCAACCAAAGTCAATATAGGGAGTTGGATCAAGTCTTTCTTTGAGCTTCAACGCAACAGTTGTCTTTCCGCTTCCAGGGGCTCCCGCAAGAATAATTAAATCTTTCATAAGTGCATTTATATCGTTAAACATCAAGACTCTAAAGAAAAGCTCCTCGTGCTAGCTGTTAGATGTGGAGAGGGTGGGATTCGGCGCAGGTTTCTAAACTCGCTTTGCTCGTTAAGAACCTCCTGCCCTGACTCTCTCGTCCCAACAAGTTGAGACTCAGTCCGTCTTTCGAATCCCGCCTTTCTCACACACTGATAATTCGCGCGGATGGTTCCCATCCATCCTTGCGAATCATTGCGGAGAGGGTGGGATTCGAACCCACGAACCAGTTTCCCGGTTAACGCCTTAGCACGGCGCCGCTTTCGACCGCTCAGCCACCTCTCCTTCGCTTCGCTCAGTCGGGTGACTTCGCCCTACGGGCTTCCCTCTGACCTGTCCTTTCCGGACATCGGTCAGTTCCGTCCTCCTCCACCAGTTGGCGGATGGCGGACGGAAACAGATGAAACATGAAGCAGTTCATATTTCATAGCCACCTCTCCAAGTCACACAACGATAGCATATTTTTGAACCTATTTCTCGCCCCGTCGCAGGCGGGGCGAGCTCCGCCTGCGGCGGGGGCACCATATTAAATGCCTCATATATATGGGGCATTTAATTAATGCGTGAGGGCAATACAGAGGACGTTTTTTATCCCTGCCTCTTTGAGTGTCCTTTTTGCTTCGTTCATCGTGCTTCCGGTCGTAATAACATCGTCAATCAAAATGACGCGTGCCCCTTTTAATCTGTCTGTACCACGCGCCTCAAATGCTCCTTCAACGTTTTTCCTCCTTTCATCTTTGCGCTTGAGCGTTGTCTGCGCTTTGGTGTGCCGAGTCTTTAGAAGCGTTTTTGTATCAAACGTGTATCTGCCGAGTTTCTGAAGCTCATCGCAGACGAGCTTCATCTGGTTGAACCCGCGCTCCCGCTCCCGCTTTTTGGAGAGCGGGAGCGGGATAACGACGACACTTTGCCCTCCGTTAAAAAGGATTGTGTCAGAGAGCTCTTCAAGAAGGTAATCATTGAGCGCTCCAGCAAAGAGTTTCGCGGCGCGCCGGTCTCCCTTGTACTTTAAAAGCCAGACCATGTGCCGTATGAGTTCGTTTTTGTATGAGAAGAGCGCGACAGTGCCGAGGACATCCTCAATGTGAAACATGGAAGAGAACTCCACATCGCTCATTGAGCGAATCTTCCGCCCGTAGCCCGTGTGCGGAAAGACAATGCTTAACAGTGCCTCCCATACGCGCGTCATAGCGGAGAGAAACGAATCCGTACCGTGCGTTTCTGCCATTTATTTACTATAATCTATTGTATGGAAAATCCATTGGAGAGAATCAGAACATTCTTCTCTTCTCTTATTTCGCGGCGGAAGGACAGCGATTCGATTCTCGGCATTGACATCGGCTCGTCCTCTATCAAAGTCGTGCAGTTGAAGAAAAAAAGTGGCGTCGTCGTGCTTGAAACGTACGGAGAGCTCTCACTCGGTCCGTACGCGAGTCTCGATGTCGGACGGGCGACAAACCTCCCCGCGCCAAAACTTGCCGAAGCGCTCAAAGACATTCTCACGGAGGCGAACACGACGACGCGTTCATGCGGCGTCTCAATACCCTTTAGCGCGTCCCTCATTTCCATCATGACGCTCCCGAAAGTCGACAAGGACCAGCTTGCGAAAATGATTCCGATTGAAGCGCGCAAGTACATTCCGGTGCCAATTTCCGAAGTTACGCTCGACTGGTTCGTGATACCCAAGGAGGAGAGCCGGTATCTCTCCAAGGAAGAAGCGGACAAACAGGATGCCGAGAACAAGGTGCACGTGCTTCTCGTCGCGATACACAATGAAATGCTCAATAAGTATCGCGACGTCTTAAAGGAAGCCGGTCTCTCGACGTCTTTTTACGAGATTGAGATATTCAGCACCATCCGGGCATCAATGAAGCAAGGGGTTGAGCCGGTCATGATTGTCGACATCGGCGCGGCATCCACCAAAGTCTACGTCGTTGAGTTCGGCATCGTGAAAACCTCGCACATCATCAACAAGGGCTCGCAAGACATGACGCTTGCGCTCTCGCGCTCGCTTGAAATGAGCGTCGCGAAGGCGGAGCGCCTCAAGCGGGAACAGGGACTTCTTCCTTCCACCGAGAACGGGGGAGTCAAAGAGACCGTTTTATTAACACTCGAATATATATTTACGGAAGCGAATAAGGTACTATTGAATTACCAGCGGAAATATAATCGAAGCGTCAGCAAGGTTTTATTTACCGGCGGTGGCTCCGTCCTTAAAGGACTGCAGGCGTTCGCGGCGGAGAAGTTTAACGCTGACGTCGCGCTGGCAGACCCGTTTTCAAAAGCGCAGACCCCGGCATTTTTGGAGAATGTCTTAAAAGATGTCGGACCGGAGTTTACCGTCGCGGTCGGAGTCGCCCTGCGGAGGCTTCAGGAACTCGAATAGCGGGAGCGGAGCATTTCACATATCATTAGCGTATGGAGCCGAAATTTCGGACATCATTCATTCCCAAAAAAACCCTCACAACGGCAATACGTGAGGGCGGCAGAACGCGCACGAGCATGTCGGGCGTCTTCTCTCTTCTCGCGCTCATCGTGATGCTCGGCGCTGTCACGCTCTCGGTGGGGCTCTTTCTCTACGAGCAGATTCTTGAATCAAGCATCAACCGAAAAACGGAAACGCTCCAAAGGGCGGAAGCGGCATTTGAGCCGGAACTCATACGCGAGTTGGTACGGCTCGACGCGCGGCTCCTAGCCGCGAAGAGAATATTAAACCAGCACATCGCCCCGTCGGCAATTTTCTCCGTACTCGAGGAGACGACGCTCCAGAGCGTGGAGTTCAAGAGTTTCAGTCTGACACGGGTCAGTTCGGATAAAATCAGCATCGCCATGAAGGGAGAAGCGGATAATTTTAACGGCATCGCGCTTCAAGCGGACATGTTCGGAAGAAACAAAGTCATCAAAGAGCCGATTTTCTCCGGACTCAATTTGAATTCAGAGGGTCGAGCAGTCTTTTCCGTGACGGCCTTCATTGACCCGTCGCTTGTGAGCTTCGTTAGCCGGGTAAGCGGAGACAATAACTGACGACACATACCATGACACGCACATTTCTCACTCCACTCCTCCTCCTTGCCGTCGCGGTCGGACTTTTCTTCGGCTACATCGACCCCGCGTACCAAAAAGTCAAAACACTCAGGGCGGAAGAAGCCCGCTTCAACGAGGCCTTGAACCAGTCGCGCGAGCTCCAGAAAGTACGGGACACGCTTCTCTCACGATTCAACACGTTTTCGCAAACGGACCTTGAACGCCTGCGAAAATTGCTTCCCGACAACGTGGACAACGTGCGGCTGATTCTCGACATCGACAGCATCGCGTCAAAGTACAATATGCGAACGAGAAACGTGACGGTGTCAGGGGCAAGCTCGGAGAGCGCCGCCCTCAACGCCGGTCAGGACGCGATTGACTCCGTTGTGTTGAGCTTTTCCGTCATAGCGGAATACGACGATTTCATCCGCTTTCTTGAAGACCTCGAGTCGAGCTTGCGCATCGTTGACCTTGTCGGCCTTACCTTTGAGACGGCGGGAGGCAATGCGTATAATTTTAACGTCAGCATCAAGACGTATTGGTTGAAATGACACTATGATTGACGTGCTTAAAAAATACAAAAACATACTCCTCGTTACCGGCATTCTCATCATTGCTTTTATCGGCTACTCGCTCTTCTCCGACGGCAGTGACGGCGTTTCCGTTCTTGTCTCCTCGCCCACAAGCGGGAGTCAAACACGCGGGAATAATGAGCTTCTCTTGCTTCTCGTCAGTCTCGAATCCATCTCGCTTGACGACTCGCTTTTCAACGACCCCGCATTTAAGAGCTTGATTGATTTCGGCCAAGCGTTGATTCCGGAGCCGGTGGGGAGACTCAACCCCTTTGCTCCCGTCGGCTCGGAGAGCGATTTGTAGATATTCATCGCGACGGACGTTTGTAGACTTCACAAATACTTCATGGATTTATTACGCGCACTTGTTGAACGCAACGTTATTGACGAGAGCGAAACACCCGCCATTCGCCGCGATGTTGAGTCGTCCGGCGGCTCACTGGAGGATGTGCTGGTAAAAAGAGGCATCTCTTTGGACGACATACTCTCGCTCAAAGGAGAACTCATGAACGTGCCGACGCGCACAGTTCCGGAAGAAGGGGTGTCGTTTGAAGTCTTAAAGTACATTCCTGAAGAATCGGCGCTCCATTACAATTTCGTGCCAATAGGAGTCGCCGACGGCGTACTTGAGGTTGGCGTTCTTGACCCGGACAATATTGAAGCGCTTGACGCGCTTAATTTTATTTCATCCAAGATTAATCTTCCGTACAAGGTGTTTCTTATTTCCGAGAGTGATTTTAAGAGAGTGCTTAGCACCTACAAGGGGCTCACGGGGGAAGTGAGCAAAGCGCTCTCCGAGCTTGAGACGGAGCTCTCGACCGAAGAAAAACAACCGGATACTGTCGACGAGCAGGAGATGTCGGGAAACATCGACCGTCCCGACAGCGGGACCCATCTTATCGAGGACGCGCCGGTAACGAAAATCGTCGCGACCATCGTGAGCTACGCGGTCGAGGGACTTGCCTCCGATATTCACATTGAACATACGGGGGATAAAATAAAAGTTCGTTTTCGCATTGACGGCGAACTTACTACGAGCTTGATTTTGCCGAAGAAGGTGCATCGGGCGGTTGTCGCCCGCATTAAGGTGCTCTCATCTATGCGCCTTGATGAGCGCAGAAAGCCCCAGGACGGACGTTTCTCGGCAACGGTCAAAGGGCGGAAAGTGGATTTTCGCGTCTCGACGTTTCCCGCGTACTACGGAGAGAAAGTCGTGATGCGCATTCTCGACCAAACCCAGGGCTTCATCAAACTTGACGACATCGGTTTCAACAAAAAGAACCTTGAGATCGTGCGGAGTGCCATCAGCCGCCCATACGGGCTCATTTTGCTTTCCGGGCCGACCGGTTCGGGCAAGTCAACAACGCTCTACTCGATGTTAAGCGAGCTTGACCGAGAGACAAAGAACGTGCTCTCTCTCGAGGACCCAGTTGAATACAACATAGAGAGCGTGAGCCAATCGCAAGTGCGCCCCGAAATCGGGTATACATTCGCGACGGGGCTCCGCACGACCTTGCGTCAGGACCCGGACATCATCATGGTAGGTGAGATTCGGGACAAGGAAACGGCGCAACTTGCGGTGCAGGCGGCACTCACAGGACACCTCGTACTCTCAACCATCCACACAAACGACGCTGTCGGAGTGATACCGCGCCTCATTGACATGGGCGTTGACCCGTATCTCATCGCGCCGACCTTGGTTATCGCGATTGCGCAGCGTCTCACACGAAAACTCTGTCCTGATTCCGGGAAAGCAATTCCGGCAACCGGCAGCATAAAACTCATGATAGAGAATCAGTTCGCTGACTTGCCGGAGAAGGTGAGAAAAACATTGCCGAAAATAGAGAAGGTCTACGAAGCGGAGGCAACTCCCGAGTGCCCAAGCGGCATGCGCGGGCGCACGGCGGTCTTTGAGGTCCTCGAAATGAACGCCGACATTGAAAAAGTCATCCTCACGAATCCCGTTGAAGCCGAGATATACAAAATCGCGCGGAGAGACGGCATGCTGACCATGAAAGAAGATGCTATTATTAAATCATCGCAGAAAATCATTCCGTTCAAAGAAGTGAATACTCTCGGGGGAGCGCTCGTTGAGGAAGAAGAGCCCATCGTAAGCGTTCCGCAGAGTTCGAAAGGCGCGAAATAACTATGGAATACACGTCTCAGATAAAAAAGCTTATCGATATACTGATGAAGGAAGGAGGTTCCGACCTCCACCTCTCTGCCGGAAACCATCCGACCATCCGCGTCTCCGGCTCTCTGACGCCGCTTTCAAAAGAGCCCTCTCTCACCGCCGAGGACACGCTCGGTCTCATTTCCGCTCTCATTTCGCCGAAACAGAGGGAAGAGTTTCTCGCTAATCAGGAAATTGATTTCTCCTATAACCACGAAGACAAAATTCGTCTGCGCGGGAACGGTTTTTTCCAGAGAGGCGCGCCGAGTGTCGCGCTCCGTCTCATTCCGAAGGACATCAAGACGCTTGAGGAACTGAATCTTCCGCCGATACTCGCCGATTTTGCGGGACGCAAACAGGGTTTTTTCCTCGTTGTCGGTCCCGTCGGGCAGGGGAAATCAACGACGCTCGCCTCGCTCATCGAGCTCATCAACACACAGCGCGCCGAGCACATTATCACGATTGAAGACCCGATTGAGTACGTTTTTGAACAGAAAAAATCGATGATTGACCAGCGCGAAGTTCGCATTGATACGAAAGACTTCCATACCGCTCTGCGCTCGGTGTTTCGCCAGGACGTTGATGTGATTATGGTGGGTGAAATGCGCGGGTCTGAAACCATGGCAACCGCAGTAACCGCCGCGGAGACGGGGCATTTGGTCTTCTCGACTCTGCATACCAACAATGCGGCACAGACCATTGACCGGATTATTGATACCTTCCCGGCCGGGCAGCAAGAGCAAATTCGCATCCAGCTTTCGGTGAGTCTCGCCGGCGTGTTCTCCCAGCGTTTGATTCCACGGGTCTCGGGAGGCCTTGTGCCCGCGTACGAACTTCTCATCAACAATAACGCCGTCGCAAACTTGATTCGCGAGAAGCGAACACACGAGCTCAACACTGTCATTGAAACTGGTTCTGACGAAGGAATGATTGACATGAACCGCTCGCTTGCCGACTTGGTGCGGCGAGGTGAGATTACGGTTGAAAACGCGTACCTGCGCTCTCTCAACCCCCAGATTTTAGAAAAGTTGCTGTAAATGTATGCTGTTTAATTACGAAGCGATTGACGGAAGCGGAACGACGACGTCGGGAAGCATTGACGCGATTAACATTGACGTCGCCATAAGCTCTCTCCAGCGCCGCGGGCTTACGATTTCTTCCATCAATCCCGAGGGCGAAACGGGAAGCCTTCTTGAAAAGGAAATCTTTCTCTTCAATCCGATTTCAAACAAAGACGTCGTGGTTCTCTCGCGGCAAATAGCGACCTTATTTGAGGCGCAGGTCTCCGCGCTCCGGGTCTTCCGACTCCTATCTACGGAAACAATCAACACAAAGCTCGGCGAAAAGCTTGCCGCCGTCGCCGATGACATACAAGGGGGAAATACCATCTCAAGCGCGCTCGCGAAACACCCAAGCGTATTCTCGAATTTTTACGTCAATATGGTGAGAGCGGGGGAAGAGAGCGGGAAGCTTGACCAGACATTTACGTTTCTTGCGGATTACCTCGACCGCTCCTATGAAGTCGGCATGAAAGCCCGAAACGCGCTCATTTATCCGGCATTTGTCATCGCGACGTTTATCGTCGTCATGATACTCATGCTCACGCTCGTCATCCCGCGTTTAAGCGCGGTCTTGCTTGAGTCGGGGCAAGCAATACCGATTTACACGCAAGTCATCATCGGTCTAAGCACGTTCTTGGTTGACTATGGATTTTTCTTTCTCATCGCGCTCATTGTCGCAGGCGTATTTGTCTGGCGATTTACTCGGACGAAAAAAGGTAAGATTGCGCTCTCCGAACTTCAGCTCTCGTTGCCGTTTGCGGGTGATTTGTACCGGAAGCTCTATCTCTCGCGTATCGCGGACAATCTCGACACGATGCTCTCGAGCGGAATCCAGATGCTTCGCGCGGTTGAGATTACCGCGACGGTTGTCGGCAACTCCGTATACGAGGAGCTTCTTCTTGAAGCGGGGGCCAAAGTGAAGGACGGCATGCCGCTCTCGGAGGCCCTATCCGCGGACCCTCATTTCCCGGGCATTCTCGTTCAGATGGTTCGCGTAGGAGAAGAAACGGGGGAGCTTGGAAACATTCTTGGGACACTCTCGAAATTCTACCGGCGGGAGGTCACGGGCGCCGTTGATACGCTCGTGGACCTGATTGAACCGGTCATGATTGTCGCCCTCGGGCTCGGTGTCGGCTTTCTTCTTGCCGCGGTCTTGATACCGATTTACAATATTTCCGCCGGCATTTAACAGTTATCCACAGAGCCGTTTTCGGCATTGAGCCCCAGGAATTATAATGAAATACAATGATGAGCATCTACCGAATGCATAAAAAAGGGTTTACACTCATTGAGCTTCTCGTTGTTATCGCGATTATCGGTATTCTTTCGTCCGTCGTTCTCGCCTCTCTCAATAGTGCGAGGGAAAAATCGCGCGATGCGCGTCGTATTTCCGACATCAAGCAAATACAGCTTGCCCTTGAGCTTTATTTTGATTCAAACGCGGCGTACCCAACAGTAACCTCTGCTCTTGTTCCGAGCTATATTGCGGCAAATCCGACCGATCCGACGACCTCGGCAATATATTCATATTCCGCACTTGGCTCCGGAGCGGTCTGCTCAAGCTACCACCTCGGTGCGACGCTTGAGAATACGACGCACACTGCGCTTGACGCGGACATTGATGCAACTGCGGGAACCGCGTGCACCGGTAGTGCCGCTGATTTTGCCGGAACCGACCCTCTCTACGACGTGAAGCCGTAAACAGTATTGATTCTTAACATCTTCCGTAGGCTTACGCGCCGCTTCGGCGCTTTTTTTTATTCTCATTTTTTATTCGTGCAAAAAGTCCTATACTTACTCTACGTATGAACGAGATTTTGTCCGTTGCGGTTTTTATTTTCGGTCTTCTCGTGGGGAGTTTTTTGAACGTGTATGTGCTCCGCTACAATACCGGGAAAGGCCTCCGCGGGAGGTCGTGCTGTCTCTCCTGCGGAGAAACACTTTCCGCAGGGGAGCTTGTCCCGCTCTTTTCATTTTTATTTCTCCGCGGGAGATGCATTCACTGCAAAAGCAGAATTTCGCTCCAGTACCCGATTGTGGAACTCGTGTCGGGGCTCGTCTTTCTCGGGGTATTTTTGACCGCCCGTTCGCCCTCGGAATTTATTTTTATGTCAGTCATATTCTCCCTTCTTCTTGGCATATCCATGTACGATATGCTGCACGGCATTATTCCCAACCGCCTTGTCTTTGCATTCATCGCACTTTCTCTCGCCGCTCTTTTTGTCGATGTTCTCAATGGTACGTTCAGAACGCCTTCGATTGTAGACGCGCTCTCGGGACCCCTCGTCGCTCTTCCTCTGTGGTTTCTCTTTGCGGTGTCGAAGGGAAAGTGGATTGGTTTGGGAGACGCGAAACTTGCGCTCGGCATCGGATGGCTCTTCGGCATGCTTTCCGGTTTTACCGTCCTCGTCTTCTCTTTTTGGATTGGAGCGCTCGTTTCGCTTTCTCTCATGGGACTTAAGCGCCTTTTAAGGACAGCAAAATTGAATTTAAGATTGAAACGCTTTACAATGAAAAGCGAGATACCGTTCGCTCCGTTTTTAGCCGCGAGCGCGCTTCTGGTGTACTTTCTTGACCTTAATATCGCGACGCTTCTTTTACTGTAATACGACATAATGTTCAAGCCACACATAGAGAGGGAAAGAGGATTTTCCATGATAGAAATGGTAGTTTCCGTGGGGATTCTCGTTGTTATTACGAGCATTGTGCTTGTCAACCATAATCTTTTTGGCGGGAACATACTCGTGAGCAACTTGGCGTACGATGTCGGACTCTCTGTCCGGCAGGCGCAGGTCTTCGGACTCTCTGTAAGGGAATTCGGCGTCGGCACAGGGCAATTCGACATCGGGTACGGGATTCATTTTGACAGTGATGACTTCACGACCTACCGTCTTTTTGCCGACATCAACAGAAACAAGATTTTTGACATTGGTGACGGAACCGAAGAAGTGTTTGCGATTAAGAGAGGATTCTCAATCAAGCAAGTCTGTGCGACGAATAGCGCATCTGTTGAGTTGTGCACCGGAGATGGTATCAATACGCTCGACGTCGTTTTTCTAAGGCCCGATCCTGACGCGTACATACGAGTCGACGGAGACCCGGTGGGCCTCTATGGGCGTGCTAGAATTATCGTACAGTCTCCGCAAGGAAGCGAACGGGAAGTAACGGTTGAAAGCACCGGACAGATTTCTATCCCTCAAAATTGATGCGTATGCCGGCAATGAAATCTTTAAGACCCCATTTTCATAAGGGATTTACGTTGGTGGAAATACTCGTTGCAGTGGCGCTTTTTGCCATCGTCATGACCATTTCTGTCGGTTCGCTTCTCTCTCTTGTTGAAGCAAACAGAAAAACCCAAGCGGTCCAATCGGTTATGAATAATCTTAACTTCGCCCTTGAGAACATTTCTCGCAACGTCCGGGTTGGAAGCACGTATCACTGTAGCACTAGCACATCGGTGCCGCCGGATGTTACATCACCAAAAGATTGTCCGAGCGGAGGGGTACTTTTTGCGTTTGAAGCTTCAACAGGTAACCGCACTCTCTCCACAGACCAAGTAATATATCGTTTCATCAACGGTCAAATTGAGAAATCGTCCGACGGAGGAGCGGCATTCATTGCCGTTACCGCACCTGAAGTGACAATAGAAAACTTTACTTTTTATGTTGTCGGAGCGACGCGTTCCGACACGGAGCAGCCGCGGGTAGTCATGACCATAAGCGGCTTTGCGGGCATAAGCGACAGAGCGCGGACAAACTTTAATCTTCAAACAACCATATCCCAGCGATTGCTTGACCTCCCATTATAAAAATTTCTATGAAGAAAAAAACATCATCGCAGTCGGGATTCACGCTCATAGAGACGCTCGTGGCGATTTCAATTTTACTGATAGCGCTGACCGCTCCGCTTACAATCGCGTCTCGGGGACTATCGAGCGCGTATTTTGCCCGCGACCAAATTACCGCGTTTTACCTTGCGCAGGATGCCGTCGAATACGTGAGAAACACGCGGGACCAAAACGTTCTGACTGGAAGTAGCTGGCTCTCCGGATTCCCGGACACCGCCGGAACACTTTTTACCGTTGATACCACTGATGGAGACATGGCGCTCTGTCCCGTTTTGGGGTGCGACCCTATTTTATACAACCAAAGTACGAATTTTTACGGCTACAACGACCCGGGCGCTCTTGAAAGCCGCTTTACTCGCTCCGTTTCCATAGAGACATTGGGTGCGGATGAGGCGGTTATCACGGTCACCGTCAACTGGTCAACCGGGGTTTTGAATCGAAGCTTTAGCGTGAAAGAAAACATACTTAATTGGGTTCTCACGACAACACCGCCTCCCCCTCCTCCAACGTCGCTGTCACTACAATTAAGCGTTTCAAGCAGTGTCGGCGGACCAAGCGGCGACGGCGACGCTCGATTAGAGGTTGTTGTGAACGGGGGCGCGTTATATACGGTTGACAAAGCGGTTGATCCGCAAATCGATTCCATTACCGCAAATAAAGAGTTTGATATAAGCAGTATCCCCAATACTATGTCCGTCCACTATACCGCAACGGTTATTAACGATGACCACCAAATAACATATTTTGGCATCAATGTTCTTGAAACTGTTTTAGGGACTGATTACGCAACGGAGTATTCTTGCGCAGGAATGAGTTATCAAGCAGATTCAAGACGCCGCACTCTCGCGGGGTCTGAACCTGCGCTTGGTGCGAACTATAATCGAGGCTGGGCTTTTGGCGGCTTTACCGTTGATGAAAGTTATGAGTGTACAAGAAATCCTTAAAGAGGTGTAAAAAACCCAATGTGAAAATGTTCAAAAATAAAAATAAAGATGGCGGATTCACTCTCCTTATCGCGGTTCTTGTCGCGGGTGTGCTTCTCGCAATCGGGCTTGCCATTTTCAACATTGCCATTAAGGAACTTCTCCTTTCTTCATCCGGACGTGATTCGCAATTCGCGTTCTATGCCGCTGATTCGGGGACCGAGTGTGCTCTTTTCTGGGAGCAAAAACAAAATGGCTTTTCAACCTCAACTCCGAGCGCTGTCACGTGCAATGAAAC
>JACPLB010000007.1 GCA_016186705.1 Candidatus Kaiserbacteria bacterium
GTTGTTACCGACAAAGGATTTATACCCGAAGAAATACGCATTGAACCGGGAGACACGATAACTTGGGTAAATACGGGAAAGCAAAAGCATTGGCCGGCGTCCGATGACCACATAACTCACGGAAACTACCCGCAAACATCGGAGAGGGACTGTTTAGGCAGTTTATTTGATGCCTGTCGGGGATTTGATCCGGGCGAACAATGGTCTTTTATTTTTGCGTTTGAAGGTATGTGGAGCTATCACGATCACCTTTCCCCTGAAATAACCGGGACGGTTTTTGTGGAGCGGGAGAAAAAACGTTTAATCAGGTTCCTTGACGCACAACAGGGTAGCTTTTCCGCTGAACCCCGCATTAAGAGCGTCGTGTCGTATATACATAGCCTGTTCAACGTCATGGACGAAGAAGAGTTCAGAGCATTGTCCGAAGACGAACAAAAAAAGTATATTGAAATTTTAGCAAAACAATTACCCGAGAAAGCGTGGCTCTATCTTAATACGGTCGGATTTGAGAATGGCGAGCAGGTTATTGGCGGCCATGAACTGGCACATAGCGTGGGAAGTGCATTGTATAAAAAATACGGAATGCAGGGCTTGAAAACATGCGGTGAAACATTCGGATACGGATGCTACCACGGGGTTGTAGAGGAATTTATGGAAATCAACAATGTTACTGACGTTACTGCGATTGAACGCGAGTGCGGCAATATATTTCCTGGCGTTGAAGAATTGTTTCCGCGGTGCATTCATGGTATGGCATACCCCTTATTGCTCGAGACACACTTTAACCTGGAGGAGTCACTTCAAAGGTGCGGATTATTGACATCTCAAAACAAAGAGTATTGCGCGGACGGTATTTTTCTTGAATACCCGATTTTTATTCCTCCGGAAGAGATAGAAAAAAGTAATCTCTGGAACATCTGTTCAAATCTGGAAGACGAGCAAAAAGAACGTTGTGCATTCTATCAGCCAAACATAGTACGACAAGCGCTTGGGCTTAATGTAGAGGAGATTAAAGATATGTGCGTCTCCGCTCCGGAAGAGTATTTAAAAAATGTCTGCGCTCAAAGTACCGGAGTGTTAGTAGCGCATGTAGCGCAAAGTGACGCCCGTATAAAAGAGTTGTGTGATTTTGGAGCGCGTAAGGTATTGACAGCGGGGTGCCTGACGGCAGCTCAACAGGAACTGTCTCTTCAAAGATAATCCTTTTATTGCACGTAGAGAGTCTGTTTGCACATTATGTCGTATGCCGTTGGAACCTGTGTGCAAAATTCCCGTCGGTATGCAACATCCGATATATAGAAATTGACTTCGTTAATAAGGCGTTCAAAACAAAAACCTTGCCGTTTTTGACTGTCAATCACGCGGCACAGTCGTATCGCAACCAACGAATCGTTCTCCCCTCCCCAGTACAGCGACTTTACCGCGGAATTAATGCAGGAGAGAATGCCGTCTTCATGCTCGGCAAGCGTGCACCAGTCATACACTGTTTTTAATTGCTGCGCGTTCATGCGCTCTATGTTTCTTACGTCTCTGTCATTCGCAAGTACGGTGAATTCTTTCCCAAATCCTCCGAAACATGCATCTCGATTAAACGTATCTTCTTCGGGAATCACGTCACATAACTGAAACGCACCCTCGAAATCCCTCGGTGTCGGATTGCCAAGGTCCCCTCCCGCTGCTTCAAAAAGGTGCGGGGTAAGATAGAGATAGCAGATTGCCCGTACCTCTACGGGCATAAAATCAGCATTGCAGGGGTAGAGCGCGTCGTTTTCTTTAAAATATTCTTTTGATTTTTCAATTCGCACCGCTTTGTCATGCACCCCCCCAATCATTTCCATAGCAGTGCCGCCGACACATTCCATATATTCGCGGTTGTTGTATTCTGGCGTTCCTGTTTTTTTGCAGAGAAGAACTGCCTTTTCTAGTTCATAATCCGTATATGCGAGAACTCCGTGCCCAAGACCATGGAAGCACATTGTATATGCCCCGCTTCCACCGGGTGCTTTGCGGCAAATCTCGGAAATGTCAGAAAGTGCTTCCTCCCCTTTCTCCAAAAGTGTTCCGATGACAATCGAGTGAGAGCAGGCATTTCTAAAATCATCCGTACAAATTGAAATACCCTTCAATCCTTGCTGTTTGTACAATTCGTCCCCGATGATGTGCCCTAACAGATGAATATCGATATTTGTCGGTAGCGACGCTTGTGCGAGAACCGTAAACGCATATTCTGCACTTTCTTTTTCCGCCAGATTTTTAAAATATTGAGAAATGTCTCCAAATGACGCGTTTTTTCTGGTCAGTTCGCGCACATCATTTTGTATCGCACTATTTCGTAACGCCTCACTTCGTCCAGACAAGAAAAATAATCCGGTAAGAGTTAAAAAAAGTATGAAAAGGACTGCAACTTTTTTGAAAACATATGCATATCTCTTTGCGCCCATGTCTCTATGCGCTGTCATATATTTTTGCATGATAGATAGCATACGTGAATATTTCTTGAGAGTCGAACAAAACAATGAGGGTATATGTACATTCTCGATAAAGTTTGTTGCTCATGCTATTTGTTGCTAAAATAAACATGAGATGAATCGCCAAATAGCTGAAAAAGCTTGGGTAATTGGAATCATTGCCGTCGCGGGGATAGCCGGTTTGCTGTGGTGGCATAATATCCGCACGATAGATGCGAAGCAAGTGGCTGTAGATGAGAGAGGAAGAAGTGATGTGTCTATTGTGTTAACTGAAGCGGGATTTGAGCCGCGCTATATACGCATTAACAGCGGAACAGCGGTAACATTCTCTACAACCAACCATAAGCCGTTCTGGCCGGCATCGAATCTCCATCCTAGCCATGGGATTTACCCAGAATTCGACCCTCGAAAGCCAATAGATCCTTATGATAAGTGGTCTTTTACTTTTAACAAAACTGGTACGTGGGGATTCCATGACCATGTTCGTTCTTATTTCAACGGAGTGATATACGTAGAGTAAGTCTGAAAAACAAAACATGAACACGTGCGGAGAGGAACGGAAATGAAGCGAGGATATGCCATTGTTGCCATCATGCTTCTTTTTTTGCTTGGTATTGCGGTTTTCAAGATGGATGTCGTCCGCGAGGTACGGGCGTATGCACTCCTCTCGGGGTGCGGAGAGGTACCGGAGGGGCAGGAGCAGATTGATTGCATTAATCGCGTCGTGGAGCGGGAGATAATTGACAAGAGCATTGCCGACGGAATGCGCCTTTTTCCAATCGCATACAATTTTTCAAAGTCCTTTGCGCACAACTGCCATGAGCAGGCGCATAAAGCCGGGGATGTAATATATTACAGCCTCTATCGGAACAATATAAATGACGTTTCCAAGATTGATTTCCCGCCCGAAACCATCGTTTGCAACCAGGGTCTTATTCATGGATTCCTGGAACATTTAACGCAGGATAACCCCGATTCGGCTTTCATACTTAAGGAGTGTGAAGCGTTTAGGAGCCGGTTTAACAGAATGTTTAACAACGCAGACGTTATTGGTAATCGTTGCTTGAGTCCCGCCGGACACGGTTTTGTATACGCAAACGCGGAGCATGTTCCAAGAGAGAAGTGGGGAGACATCCGTGCGTTTGCGGATGAACCCCTAAAAAAATGCGGTCAACTGGCGGAGCGGGAGAAACAGTTTTGGTGCGCCATCGGCGTCTTTACCACTATTACCAACTGGATGGCAAGCCAGGAATACGGACTGTCATTTAATAACGATGATGTAGTGGCGCTCTGCCGTGCATTAAAGCTCGATTCAGGATGGCTTGAGCCGTGCTATTCCGAAATGATACTGCGGAGCAGCGCGACCGACGTGAACTTGCCAGATTCCTTGCAAGCTATTGTCTCGTCCACGGAGCGCAGTGACGTTAAACGAACTTTGTTTTCACTGCTTGTAACCGGCAACATTTCAAGGACAATCACCGAAAATGGAAGGAGTGGGTATCAAGAGACGCTTGGATTGTGCGAGTCGTTCAATGATGAGTTCTACGCACTGTGCCTTTCCAACATAATTATGGGGCTTCTCAATCACGGGATTCCCCAACATGAGTATAAAGCCGCGCTTTTGGTCTGCAATGAGCCAACAGTAACCCAGCGCAATGCTCGTGATGCCTGCTACCAGAACATCATTGAACAACTTCCCCTCTACTACGCGCAGGAGAAGAGAGGGTTGATTTGCGGGAAGTTTCCGAAGGATGTGCGAGAGCGGTGCAAGATGTATGTCGCAGACGCTTCAGAAAGAATGGGGAAATAGTGCTATTTCATGTAATCTTATTATATAATACAAACATACTATTATGATTAAGGTAGAACGATCGTTTCCTTACATTATTGCAACGTTTGCTCTGGTTCTCGTCATCGGATTTGTTTTCTTTCAGACAAGTTTTGCGCATGAAATGAAAACGCGTTTCTCGCTGACAGAGTGCCGGAGCGTAACAAACGGACAGGAACAAATCGATTGCATCAATCGGATTATAGAGGAGGAAATTATCCGCGGCGACATTGCCGACGGAATGCGCGTATTTAAATCCGCATACAGCATGTTTCCGCCCTTTGCAAACGACTGCCATAATCAGGCGCACCGTATAGGAGACTTTATATACTACAAAATATACCTGAATGATAAAGATATATCGAAAATTCATTTCCCCTCCGAAACAAACGGGTGCAAATTGGGTGTTTTCCACGGCTTTTTTGAACATTTATTCCAAGACAATCCGAATCCCCTCTTCGTCACTGAAATATGCGAAAATTTTAAACAGAGCCCCATTGAAGGAGTGAATCCTGCCGTGATGGGATATACCTGCTACAACGGGAGCGGGCATGGTTTTCAATTGGCTTTTGCCGCGGAAGTGCCGGAAGCAATGTGGGGTAATCCTAAGGCGCTTGTCCAAAAGCCGCTGCAGTACTGCGAACGACTTAGATATATAAACGAACATGTAACCGAGACAGACAAGGAAACCTGCATAGAAGGTATCTTTTCATACATCATAAGCTGGATGAAGAGCGGAGAGTACGGCCTCTCGTATGACAATAAAGACCCGTTTTCCTTATGCCACACTTTAAACCAGGACCGACGCTCTTCATGTTATCGAGGGATGTTGCCGGGACCGACATCCACTCCAGCAGTAAGTCCGGAGGTTATTACACGCCTTCTTGAGCCCATAGGAGACAAGGACGTGAGACTTTGGCTTTTTGAGGTAAGCATCTCCAATAATGTCTCGAATACCGTCGGGGCAAAAATCAATACCGATGGCAAAAATTGGTATAAAGAAACGCTCGCAGAGTGTGAACCGTTTGATGCAGAGCTCTACAATAGATGCATGTCAGGCATTGTGAGGGGTATTCTTGCCCACGTGAAACCGGAAGAAGAATACTCGTCCGTGCGTATGCTGTGCGAAGAGCCGACTGTGGTACAGCGAGGAGCAGAAGATAAATGCCGCCAGAGCGTCCAGTACTGGATGGATTATTTGTACACACCGCAAGAAGTGCTCTCTATCAAAGAAAAAGCGTGATGCTATCAAACGCGGGGGCGAGGAGGGTGGAATGAAACAAGAAAGAAATTAAAAGATTAATGTAAAGTAACGACTTCGTAGCTTCGCTTTGAGAAGTTTTTATTTCCGAATCTTATTTTTTATACCCAAGATAAATCCTTTCCAGCCGTCACTTTGGTCAGGACGGATATTCGGCCAGCTCTCCGCGTCAAAGCGGTCAGCAATGAGGCGGAGCGATACTGAACCCGCGACGGAGCTTGAGATGGTGAGTTTATTTTCATCAATGCCCTCTGTGTAAAATATTCTTCCGTCAAACCCGGGGGTAAGGTTCACGAGGAGATTCTCCCACTTCTCACCAAAGTCGGTAACCTGGTAAAAGAGCCAAAGGTCAGAGCCGCTCTCAAGTGCGTCAAAGTCAATAACATATTCAAAATAGCCGGATTCTTCGTTGAGTTCCGTAAGTTCGATTTTAGCTACCGCCTCTTCTTTGATGCCGATAGTGGAGTGTCCATACGTCGCATACTTCGTCTCGCCAATGGTATAGACCGGGTCAATAGTGCCGACGTCGAGTTTCCCTAAGATAATAATGTCACCGGCAAACGTTGAGGTTGCCGTACCGAGTACTGGGGAGCCGCCGCCGGCAATGTAAATGTTGTTTAAAACGCCAAGCTGTTGTGACGGAGAGGACGTGCCGATGCCGACGTTCGTCTCGACAATGAGATTACCAGTACCCGCGACTGTCGTACCTGATGGACACGCACCGCCCGCACAGACGTAGAGGTTGTCGTCGTTGAGACGTACGTCATTCCCCGACGGATTAATGATAAGGTCTCCGACCGAATCGACCTGAAAGTCAGTGAACTGGCTATTATCGTACGCAAGGCGATACTGCGCCGAAGAGACGGTGTCGGTTACGGAGAGGCGGGTGCTCGGTGAAGTCGTCCCGATGCCGACGTTCCCCCCATAGGGGTTGAGCAATACGTCGTTTATGGTGCCAAGCCCGGAGATAATCAGGTCTCCAATTGAAGACGCGAGCGGTCCTCCCAAGGTTGATGTTGCGGTTGTGGTTGCGGTGAAATACGCCGCAACGGTTTCCCCGACGACGGAAAGTTTCGCATATGGAGAGGTGGTGCCAACACCGACGTTTCCGGTAAAGTCAGCGTTTCCCGAGACCGTCAGCGTATTTGACGGCGATGCGGTGCCGATGCCAACCCGATTCGTGCTGAAGTCATAGACAAGCCCGGACGTTTCAACGGTAAGTCCTCCGGCAAACGTGGACGTCGCAGAACCCCCCTGTACGATAAGCGCCTGCGTTGTGGTGCTGTACCCAACCGTGGTTAACCCACCTGCAGATATCGTTGAGGATGCTTGGGAGATGAAACCATTCGCGAATGTCGCAAGACCGGAGAGATTCAATGTATTAAAGGTTGCAAGACTTGTCGCGGTAAGGTTCGTTGACGTGAGAAGTCCATTAATAAGCGCGTTACCCTCAACTGAAAGTTGAGTGGAGGGCGAACTTGTCCCAATTCCAAACTTGCCTTGAGAATCAAGAATGAGCGCCGTTGAGGTTGCGTTACTTGCAGTTGTCGTTGAAATGGCAAAGAGAGGCGTCGTTGCGCCGGCGACGCCGGCGACGGAGAGGCGCGCGTACGGAGTTGTCGTCCCGACACCGAAGTTCCCGGCGACCGTCGAGACCGACGTCTGACCGGTGACCGTCAAAGTGCCGTTAATCGTCGTGACGTCGGTAATGGAGTCACCCAAGGTGGTGTTCCCCTCGACCGAGAAGGTGGAGGCGGTCGTCTGCGCTAAGGTGACGTCGCCGATCGAGGTGAGGTTGTTCACGAAGACGTCTCCCTCCGCGTCGACGAGGAACTTGACGGAGCTCCCCACTGCGGCGGAGATGAGGTTACTGTCGGCGATGGCGGAGGCGGGGTTCAGGACCAGGGTGGCGTCGAGGAATGCACTCCCTGCCGTTCCAATCGCCCACGGAGAGAAGGTGTGGGGCAAGGTCGGCGCGTGGGTGAGGAGAAACCGGCTGGCGATAGTTGAGGTCGCGATGGTGGAGGTCGCGTGGAAGTACTCGGCGACGACGGGGCCGACCACCGAGAGTTTCGCGTAGGGCGTTGTCGTGCCGATGCCGACGTTTCCCGTCGTTGCGTCAACGATGAAGTTCGCCAAGGACGAGTCGCCGGAGACCGAGAGCGAGGCGGCGCTCAAAGCCCCGCTGAACGAACCAGACGTGCCGGAGAAGGAGGTGGAGCCGGAGATGGTGCCGTCGGTGAAGGACGAGTTTCGAATGGTGACGTTCCCGAGGTCATCGATTTTGCTCGTCTGGGAGATGGCGTGGTAGTTGTTGACGATCTGGGTCGCATTCTCCGAGGAGAGGCGGTAGATTTCAGAAGAAAGTTTGTTATTCAACTGTTCAAGCAGTTGGGTAACGTACGATTCGGTAATGCCTGCTTGAACGACGACTTCGCGGGTCTCAATGACACGTTCGACGGGAGGTTGTTCAACAGCAGTGAGTGTACCTTCGCTCATTCCTAAGGGTGAAGATGGTTGCGTGAGTCCACCGCTGGTCCCATTGGTGGTGTCAAGAAGCGCCTCGCGTGCCCGTTTAAGTTCCGGTGACTCTTCCGGCATGAGCGCGGTAACAAAGATGTCCTTGTCGTCGTTCCCGAACCAGGAGGCAATAGTAGTACGCACTTTTGACACAAGACGGTTAAATAATTCAGGAATATCGGAGATGCTGATTGCAGCAAGAGAATCGGGAAAGTTTGTTGCCGCAATCTCTATTTGCTCGAGTGCGTGAATAGAGAGGTCATTCGCGCGAGAGAGCGTCTCGCGAATTGAAAGTTCTCTGATGTCGTTAGGCGCTGTTTTGAGTGTCTTTAACATAACAGCGACTTCTTCACCGGTTGCATAGAGAGCATTGCGTCCTTTTATCCCCACATGTTCCTGAACAATGCTATACGCATGTTGGAGATTTGACACACGCAGAGAATCTTTCACGGCGTATGCCCCGAATACAAACGTGACCGCGAAAACAAAGGCGAGCGTCTTTTGATAAAACGCGGACGGCATGGCCGTTGAGAAGAAGTTGAGAGAAGCAATATCTTCTATCTCCTTCTCTTCAACAAGCCTTCGGTATGTCTTTCTTCGCTCTTGAGAGAGCAATTCATAGTTTCCGTTTTTTGCGTGCTCTTGCGCTTTAATGAAGCGAAGGAAGGGGTCTGCTTCTACATACCACGCCTTGCCAATCTTCTTTCCGGGGATTTTCCCATCGCGACAGAGACGCGAAATGTAGTCATGAGTATAGCCGGTATAATCTCCGGCTTCCTTTGAAGACAAGTGTTTAACGTTATTTAAAAAGACACCGTTTGACATATGTTCGCTCACACGAATTACCTATATTTTACAACCATTTTTAAAGGACATGTCCTTTTGCATGTGGATAAAGTCCTTTATCTGTCTCTTTAGGGACGTCAAGAACAGAGCAAAAAAATTAAAACACCTCCTCGTTTTGCCGAGAAGGTGTTTTTATGAGGCAAAAAATATCTATTTCGCCTTGTATTCAATTTTTTCCTCAAATAGATTGATAAAAAATAGGGTAAGGCCCTCTAAAAAGCTGTTTTTTGATGCGGTAGAGGCAGTACCAACGTGTACGCCCTTTTTATTCAGCGTGTATGACAAGATAACAGTGCTTATAGTACCTTCCTCTGCCTTAAATACAAGTCTGTGCGGCGCAATACTTACACTTACTGAAAGGATCAGCATGCAAAGACCTACAAAGGCAATCCCTGGCGCTGAAAGCGACGTGTGTCGCCGGTAGTGTGTACTTTTGCGGGTTGGTATTTTTTCTGAGTACTGATTTCCACCGCGCCGAGAAGGAGCAATGCGAATGGTTCGTATGGGCACGCGCCGTATGGGAATATTGTTTGAATATGGGTCTTCTGCCTTATCTTCAAGGATTTCGTGCAAAACAGGGCGTCGCATGCGTTTTAGCTCGGGCATTAACGGATTGCTGTCTTGTGTGTATATTGTTGGCGTGGTTAAAATCGCCTTTTGGACAAGCTGTTCTTTCACTTCACGCTCCAAAATGTCTTCTTTTTTTAAGAGTGGCGCAATAGTGGAAGAAGTGCTGAATGTGGTGTCCTTAGGGACCACCTTCTTAAACTCCGCGTAAACAACGGAGGAAGGAATATACCATCCTCTTCCCACCTGCCGTGCTTCAATTTTCCCTGTCCGGCAGAGCTGGCCAATATAGTCTTGGGTGTACCCCATGAGTTCAGCTGCTCGTTTAGACGAGATATATTCTTTCCCATCAAGCATTAAAGAGCGGTTTTGCTTTTTTGTGTTGAGATGATTAGCTTTTTCGTTTGATGACTCATTGGATATCAACGAAGAAACTTGGACACGCTTACCCTCAAATTCACTCTCACACACGTACCACACGCCGCTCACGCGTTCCGCGGGCAGTTTCCCTGTCCGGCAGAGCTGGCCAATATAGTCTTGGGTGTACCCCATGAGTTCAGCTGCTCGTTTAGACGAGATATAATTTCTACCACCGATAATGATGTTGTCCATTACTTCCATTATACGACTGATACAATGAAAGTAAGCCACACCTTGTGTGGATTATTGCGTCGTATAGGCGAAATCCCTTTACTTACAGCCAATACGGAGTAGACGAGATAGTTGACGAGATTTCCAACATTTCGATCGAGAATGTGATGCCGCCCGTTATGAAGAGATTTTCTCTTGTATCAGCTTTGACAATAATTGAGGGTTTGCAGAGCCCTTGCTTTTTTTCATTGCCTGCCCGACAAGATAGTGAAGCGCTGACTCTTTCCCGTTTTTGTATTCACGTATTGCTTCAGGATGTTCTTTGATAATACCATCAACAAGTATGAGGAGCTTATCGTGACCGCTTTCTTGGAGCAGACTCTGTTTTGTTGCAATAGTCATCGGGTCTCCTCCGTCTCTTAAAAGAATGTGTAGAATATCTTTCGCTCCGCGAGATGATATCTCTCCCTTTTTAAGCATTTTAACCATATTAACAAAATTAACCCCAAGTTCTTTAGCATTCTCGCCGAGTCGAGAAGTTAAACCGACGACATCGGAAACAATGTAGTTAACGGCCAGAGCAAATGTCTCCTTGTCTTTTGAGAATGCCGGTATCACATGTCCTTCAAGCAGGCGCTCATACACCTTATTGCGGACAAACAGCTCGATGTCCGTCTCTTTTATCCCAATGTCATGTGCGTATCTTTTTCTTTTCTCCCATGGCAGTTCCGGCAATTCTTTTCTTAAGACTTCTTTGTGCATACGAGGGAGCTCTGATATATAGAGCTTCGGCAAGTCGGGGTCGGGCATATACCGATAATCGTGAGACTCTTCTTTTACCCTTTGGGAAAATGTCTCTTGTTTTGACTCGTCCCAGCCGCGCGTTTCCTGTACCACTCGCTCCCCTCTTTTAAGCATATCGCTTTGCCGTTTTACTTCGTATTCTATTGCGCGCTCCACTGCCCTAAAAGAGTTGAGA
Source organism: Candidatus Kaiserbacteria bacterium (assembly GCA_016186705.1). Classification (GTDB taxonomy): domain Bacteria; phylum Patescibacteriota; class Minisyncoccia; order Phycocordibacterales; family JABMNX01; genus JABMNX01. The sequence goes on from JACPLB010000007.1 coordinate 11,061, forward strand.
TTTTTTACTTCAACCTTGGTCCCTTTCTCAGCGCCCGGGCTGACGGATACATTGGCTTCAACGCGCATTTCCCCTTTTTCCATATTTGCTTCTCCTGCGCCGAGATACCGGAGCAAGAGCTGAAGCTCTTTCGCAAAGTCGCTCGCGGCCTTTGCGCTTTCAATAACCGGCTCCGTTACCAATTCCATAAGCGGAATGCCGGAGCGGTTAAAATCAATGAGACTTTGTTCCCCCGTATCGTGAACAGAGCGCGCCGTGTCCTCTTCAAGATGTATCCTGGTAAGAGCAACACCGTTCAGGGTTCCCCCTTTCACAAGCGGGTGCTTGTACTGGCTGATTTGATACCCTTTTGGCAGGTCAGGATAGAAATAGCTTTTTCTGTCAAACTCGGTGTAATCAGCCAACTCACCCCCGAGTGCCGCGCCCATCTTAAGCACATGCTTGACCGCCTCCCGGTTAATAACAGGGAGTGTCCCTGGATGCCCCATGCAGATCGGTCAGATGTTCACGTTCGGCAATGACTCGTCGGGGTCATTCTTTGAATCACAGAACATTTTTGTTCTGGTTTTGAGTTCCGCATGTATCTCTAACCCGATTGTAGGCGTATACTTTACCATTCCGCTACTGTAGCAAAAATGCTATTCCTTTAAAAGTTTAACAAGAGCGTCTGAGAATACCTTCATGGAGACGTCATTGAGAACTGAGACAACAAACACCTCTCGCGACATTCGTTCTCTGAAGAGATTATTTGTCTCTCTTGCCTTTTCATCTGATACAAGATCGCTTTTTGTAAGGACGATAATCTCTTTTTTCGCTCCAAGCTCTTCGTTATATGAGAGAAGTTCCTGCCGAATTGTTTCATAATCTTCAAACACAGTAACGGTTTCAAGAGAGATGCAATGAATGAGTACCCTTGTGCGCGTAATGTGCCTGAGAAATTTATACCCTAAACCTTTTCCTCCTGACGCCCCTTCTATAAGGCCCGGAATGTCTGCGAGTATAAAACCGTAAAAATCGCCGAGATTCGGGTCAAGCGTCGTAAACTGATAACTCCCTACTTTTGCCCGCGCGTGCGTGAGCGCGTTCAGGAGACTCGTCTTTCCCGCATTCGGCAACCCTATGATGCCGGCGTCCGCGATAAGGGCGAGTTCAATGTAAAAATCAGCACTTTCTCCTTTCTTTCCCGGTGTCCATTCTTTTGGGCGGATATTCCGCGAACTTTTGAAATGCTCGTTTCCCAAGCCGCCGCGTCCGCCTGTGAGCATAAGCGTCTCTTCCCCGTCCGAGAGAAGTTCAAATGACTTCCCTGTCTTTTTGTTGGTTACGATCGAACCTACGGGAAGATTGATGCAGAGAGCGCCTCCGTCTTTTCCGTGCCTGCTGTTTTTCTCCCCGCCCCCTCCCCGTTCAGCCTCAAAATGAGTATGGCCGCGGTATTTTGAGAGTATATTAATATCGCGGACGGCTCGTGCGTATACACTGCCGCCCGACCCGCCGTCTCCGCCCGATGGTCCGCCGAACTCTTTCCCTTTCTCATGAAGCCAACGGACAACGCCGTTCCCGCCGTCTCCCGCCTTAACCGATAACGTGATTTCATCAATGAATTTCATGTACGCAAAGACGTGTTCTGATTTCGCTTATGCCGCGCGTAATAAAATGAAAACGAAGAAATAAAGAGGGCGAGCCCAATCGCGCTTATCATTGTAAGTACCGCATAATCTTTCTCAAGAATTGCGTTCCCTCCGTATGCCCATATAAACGAGAATGGAGTGATACCGATAACCGTCGTGACGGCGTACATCGGGAATCGAACGGAACTCGCCAGTCCTATGGCGTAACTTAAAATATCAACCGGCATAATGACACGAAGAAATATGAGCCACCAGAAAAGGTGTTTTTCGGGTATATACGACTCGTAGCGCTCCAGGTGTTTCGTGTCAACGAAGCGAGAGAGGTACGGACGGGCAAGATGCCGCGCAATGAAAAAAGCAATGTACGCGCCGATTGCCCAACCAATGACACTATAGATAGCTGTCAAAAACGGTCCAACGATGATTGAAACTGCCGGCGAGAGCGGAAGTCCCGCGAACGGAGCGAAGACCGTCGTTACAATAATGAGAGCGGTGTATACGATGCCCGTGATTATCTTACTGTCTCCCAAATGTTCTTCCGCGTACATCCGAGGAGTGTCAAAGAAGAAAGACAGAGTCAAAAGAACAACGAAGATAATAAAAAGGACGTTTGTCCACATCGAAAGGCGGCGTATCTTCATATTCTAATCGATTAATTTTTCCGCGCTCCAGTGAACAATGGCTATAATGAATGCGCCGACAAAAGCGGGAATAAAGCCGTCAACGGAAAAACCGTCAATGAACGTTGAGACAAACCAAAAGATTCCCGCATTCACCACGAACGTGAAAAGACCAAGTGTCAGGAGATTGATGGGGAGCGTCAGAATGAGGAGTATCGGCTTAAGAATAAGATTGATAAGTCCAAGCACGACTGCAACAATAAGCGCGATGTAAAAGCTTGCGATTGTAATCCCCGGCACAACTTGAGAGACCAGTAAGAGCGCGAGTACAGTTAAGAAGAATTTTGTGATGATTCCCATACAACATTTTTATGACATGCACAGTATACCATTTCCTTCCGCTCTATAAAAAAGCCCGGTGTGAGCATGCCCGTTGTTATTTTTCTATTAGCTTCCATGTTCCTTCTTCAATAAGCGTCTTGGCTTTTTTGTACTTGATGTCTCTCGTCGCACGGCCGTCGGTAATCGTGACGATATCGTTTCTGCCAATTTTTCTCTTTGTTGTTACCGACGTCCTCGGTAACGTGACCTCTTTAGTCGCAGAGGTAATGAGACTTGCATGCTCATGCACCTCCCTCGTCTTTTTCGTTTGAAGCGCGAATGCATCGGCGGCAATATTGGGGAGCAGTTCCCGGATACGATGTTCGTACGAATATTCCATCTCTTTAAACATACGCAATCCTTCTTTCTTGTATTCAACAAGGGGGTCACGTTGCCCGTACGCGCGCAAATTCACGCTTCCGCGCATGTAATCCATCATCTCAAGATGCTCTACCCACAGGAAATCTATCGTCTGAAGGAGCATTCTTTGCACCGCGCCGATAAACTCATCGTCTCCAAGCGCTTCTTTTTTCTCCATGACAATTTTGAGCATATCTGTATCCCCTTCCAAGATTTCTTCGAGTGTCTGTTCAATATCTTTGTTGGAACCGGAGAGAACTTTCCCCCGCCGTTCATAGATGGTCTTCCGCTGATGGTTTAAAACGTCATCGTACTGAAGGACGTGCTTGCGAGCGTCAAAGTGAAACCCTTCAATCTTCGTCTGCGCCGCTTCAAGCGAACGCGTAATCATCCTGTTTTCAATCGGCTGGTCTTCGGGAATGCCGAAGCGGCCCATCATTCGCTTAATCACGTCAGATGCAAAAACGCGCATCAGGGTATCTTCAAGCGAAACAAAAAATTGCGTCTCTCCCGGGTCTCCTTGCCTGCCAGAGCGTCCGCGAAGCTGGTTGTCAATTCTGCGGGCTTCGTGCCGCTCCGTGCCGAGCACAAAGAGGCCGCCGAGATTTTTGACTTCTTCGTACTCATCTTTACTTGCCGGATTTCCGCCGAGCTTGATGTCGACTCCGCGTCCTGCCATATTCGTCGCAATCGTTACATTTCCCTTTTTACCGGCTTGTGCGATGATTTCACCTTCCTGTTCATGATTTTTCGCGTTGAGTATCTGATGCCTAACGCCGGCCTTCTTTAAATGAACGCTTAGGAGTTCATTTTTTTCGATTGAAACCGTGCCTATAAGAACCGGTTGTCTTTTTTGGTTCAGCTCTTTTACTTTTTTGGCAATCGCGTTTAACTTCCCCCGCTCCGTCTGAAAAATCAAATCGTCGCGGTCGGCACGTTGAGACAAAGCATTTGTTGGAATCGGCAAAACGTCGAGGCCGTAGACTTTGTAAAATTCCTCGGACGAAGTCATGGCAGTTCCCGTCATCCCCGCGATTTTTTTGTAGAGCCGGAAATAGTTCTGAAACGTAATTGATGCAAATGTGCGCGATTCACGCTGTATCGGCACTCCTTCTTTTGCTTCAATCGCCTGATGGAGTCCTTCGGACCAGCGCCTCCCCGGTTGAAGCCGTCCGGTAAATTCGTCAACAATAATGACTTGATTGTCGCGAAGGACGTATTCTTTGTCTTTTTTAAAGAGCGCCTTCCCGCGTACCGCCGTTTCAAGGTGGTGCACGTACTTGATTCCGCGCTCGGTGTAGATATTATCAACGCCCAAGAGACGCTCCGCTTTCCCGATGCCCTCGTCCGTAAGCGTAATCGCCTTTTGTTTCTCGTCTATCGCATAATCGCTTCCTTCATGAAGCTCCGCAGCGATGTGCGCGAACACGATATAGAGGTTTTCCGATTCAGCCGTCGGTCCGGATATAATAAGCGGCGTACGCGCCTCGTCTATCAAAATCGAATCAATTTCGTCCACTATCACGAAATGGTGTCCGCGTTGGCGCAGTTCGTCTTTTTCATATTCGATATTATCCCGTAGATAGTCGAACCCAAACTCGTTATTCGTTCCGTATGTAATGTCTGCAGCGTATGCCTCCTTTCGAGAACATGGCCGGAGAAACTCGTGCACAACTTTGAATGAACCGAGTTTGTCTCGCACTGCGTCATCTTTGGCGTCAGCGGTGTGCCCCCTATCGTAGAGAAATGACTCTTCTTGATTAATAACCCCGATAGATAATCCCAAAAATGCGTATATCTGACCCATCCAGACTCCATCACGGCGGGAGAGATAGTCGTTCACCGTCACTACATGTACCCCCTTTCCGGATAGCGCGTTGAGATATACCGGGAGTGTCGCGACAAGGGTTTTACCTTCCCCGGTACGCATCTCCGCAATGTCTCCTTGGTGAAGCACGATGCCGCCCAGAAGTTGTACGTCGAAATGCCGCTGTCCAAGCGTCCGTTTCGCCGCTTCCCGGACAGCGGCGAAAGCCTCTGGAAGAATGTCGTCGAGCGGCTCCCCTTCTGTGAGACGTTTCCGGAATTCACTTGTCTTACCCTCTATCTCTCTATCAGAAAGTCTCGCAAACAACGTTTCGAGGCTGTTTATCTTGTGAACCAGCGGATGAAGCTTATTGAGCCGAGCAGCATGACCGTCCCCAAACAGTCCTTTGAGCGAAAACATACGAAACCTATAGTAGCATAAACGCAAAATCCCCCCTAGTCATTGACTTCAAGGGAGGATTTTAACACAATAGTCTTCGAAAAAGACTATCTTCGTCTTCGTCGGCGGGTAGTCTTTTTTGCTGCCTTCCGGCGTGCCTTTCGGCGAGGAGACTTCCTGGACTTTGCCTTTCGGCGTGCAGGTTTCTTTCCCTTTCGTCGTTTACGTGCTGCCATGACACTACATAGTTTTAATCTTCAAGTAATGTCGACCGACTCCTCTTATGTGCAAAAGAACGTCATTGTAACGCGCGAGAGAAGTTACTTACATTATCAAATGTATACATCGTGAATACAATGAAATATGGAAATTTTTGTGGATAACTTTTTATTTTCGACAGGCGCGGGCGCTACGAGACAAGCGAGACTTCTTCCTCAATCGTAATTCCTGTTTGTTTTTTCACATCATTGGAAATCATTTCAACGAGTGACTGGAGCTCTTTTCGAGTTGCATGCCGTGTCGCCACTAACACAAGCGCGTGTCTGTCATACACGCCTACGCGCTTTAATGTTCTGCCTTTCCATCCCATTCTCTCAAGAATAAATCCAAGCGGAATCTTCACATGATTGCGATCATAGTAATACGAGAGCGTGTCGGGAAACTTTTGCCTTAGCGTCCGATACTCGGCGTTCGTAATAATGGGGTTTTTAAAGAACGAACCGGCGGTTCCCACTTTCGAGAGGTCGGGAAATTTGCCTTTCCTGATAGTGAGGATGGCGGTTCGCACGTCCTTAAGCGGCGGAGTTTCTTTCCCTTCAAAGTACTGTGCCACATCTTTGTACGAGAGTACCGGCGCACCATCTTTCACGAGACGAAAACATACCCGGGTAATAACATAGTTCCCACCTTTTGCGTGTTTGAATATACTGTCGCGATATGAAAATCCGCATGCACTATGTGAAAGTCTTTTTTTCGCACCAGTTTTTTGATTCATTACTTCCACCCATTCAACGGTATCTTTTACTTCAACTCCGTATGCACCGATGTTTTGTATCGGCGCCGCGCCGACCGTCCCCGGAATGCCGGAGAGATTCTCAATGCCACAGAGTCCCTGTCCAACAGTAAAAGAGACGAGCTCGTCCCACACCTCCCCCGCACCGACTTCAATCAAAGTTGTGAGTGTGTGCGTATGCCGAAGCACAATCCCTTTTATGTCCATCTTAATGACAAGCCCGCGGAAACCGTCGTCCGAGAAAACAATATTTGAGCCGCCTCCAAGAATAAATGTCTTGAGTCTCTTTTTACGCGCAAACGAGAGCGCCTCATGAAGCTCTGCCTCCGTCTGCACCGAAACAAAAAAATCGGCTCTGCCGCCGATACGAAAGGTGGTAAACTTCTTAAGCGAAACGTTTCTCTTTATCTCCATTTAAGACAGCTCGTTACCTTTTTAACTTTCTACTTTCATCTACCATGGGATTCCACCGAGATATGGAGAGCGGGTGCGAGCTCCAAACAAAAATCTGATGTGAGTGCCGCCGCCCTCCATACCTCGGAACAATTGTACAGAGACTATAACACATCTTCTAAGCCATAAAAACGCAAAACCCGTCACGGGGACGGGCCTTACGCAGATTTTCGTTTAAGCCACACATTGTGGCACTCACAGGAAGCAGTATAGCATAGTTGACTAAAAATTGCAAGCGAGGACCAGATAAAGGATATTTTCTCAGCTATAGCTGAGAAAATATCCTTTATCTTCCCCTTTACCTTCCTCAAACCTTTCTTATAAAGTGTAGCGTTTAAGGTAGAGCGTTTGGGGTGTAGGGCCTAACGTGCTTCGCATTATTTCCTCAAAGCTGACACCTAAAAGCTAAAAGCTACTTTATGGATTTCGTCCCGCGCGAATTTCATTGATGTAGTATTCGCCTTGCTCCTTGAAATTCGGGTCAAGCTCAATGACCTTTTGAATCGCCTCTATTGAACGCGTGCGTTCGTTAAGTCCGAGGTACGTCGCGGCAAGCCCTAAATATACCTGCGAGTTCTCCGGTTGTTCTTTTACCCGTAATTGCCAGATTTCAAGCACCTTATCAAGCCGATTGTTGTTGAAATACGCGCGCATCAGCCGGTCATTGTCTACTACTGTCGTGCCGAAGACGGGAAGAAGTAGTTCTTCAAGGAGTGAGTCTTCTTTCGCGTAAATCGCTCCGACTGCGTAAAAAATTCTTGCTTGCGGATACGAAGGCGCGAGGTTAAACGCTTCTTTAAATACAGCGAGTGCTTCGCCAATATTGCCACGGTTGAGTATATTAAGCCCAAGCTGGAACATAATGGTTTGTTTTTGAGGAGAGAGTTCGTTCGCACGTTTCAGATATGGTTCACCCTGAATATATTGCCCGTATGAATCAAGAAGCGTCCCGAGAAATATGTACGTACGAGCATCGTTCGGCGCCTCTTCAGTTTGTTTTTTCATTTCAGCGCTTGCAAGAGAGAGGTAGGATTGCTTCGTTTCAATATCAAGCGCGCTTCCTCCTACGCGCGTCGCGATTTCCGTGAGATGTTCGCGCGCCTCTTGGTTGCCGAAGGTGCCGTACGAGATAGTTTTTTCAAAACGCTCGAGCTGAGCAGGGTTCCCAGGCTGGGTAATAATCGCTTGAAGAAGGGAGTGTGACGCGAGTATTGGCTTTGTGTTGAGAAGATACACTGAAAAGAGCGCAAGAATCACAATAAGGGGTACGTACACGCGGGTTATTATGCCGGTATCACGTCCGTCTTCAAGGCGCTCCATAAAGACCTCGCGCGTACTCTCCCGATACGACCAGTACATATACGCGAGAATCGTAAAGAAAAGGATATAGCTCATGATATTGTCAAATACGAACAAATTGTGAAACGTGTATCCCGCAAGAAGCCCCGTGAGAATTGCTTTTTCAGGAAAGACAAAAAAGGTATTTTTCTTTCTCCAGAGGTAAAAGAGCGCCGTCAAAAATATTGAAACGTAGGCGAGAAATCCCAGAATGCCCCCGGCAATCAGCCAGTCAAAGACGATATTGTGTACGCGGTCAAACCATTGTTCTTGCGGATAGAGCAACGGGTCATAATATTTATTGAATACGTAATTGAAATTCTCCTGACCCCAGCCAATAAAAGGCTTCTCTTTAACGCCTTCCCACGCAACACGCCATATTAAAAAACGAGCGTTGACCGAACTGTCGCTGATTGAAATTTCCGAAAAACGCGAAAGTACGGGACTTGTCTTTACGAATTGAGAATCTTTTGCAAGAAAGAATCCTCCCACTACCAGAACAACAACACCTAAAGCAGCGGCGGCATATATGCGCAACGTGTTGTATTTTCTTGCAAAAAGCGCGATAAGGAGACCTGTAACCGCTATACCGCCGAGGAGTCCGAGAATTGTTCCTCGCGATGCCGTGTAATAGATAATGAAGAGTTGCAGAGCGATAATCGCGGCATAAACCCACCGAATTGCAGTCGTCCCTTTCCACCGTAGCAAGAGCATTGCCGTTATAAACACATGGAAGAGCATGTACGCGGCGAGGTATGTCGCGTTTCCGAAATTAGCGTCCAGACGCGTACTGCTCTGGTGTATCGCAACCTTACCCGCTAATTGGAGAAGTCCGTAAAACCCGACGTACACGCTTACTCCAACAGAAGTATGCAGAAATCTGCTCCATAACTTTTCGGTATTAAGAATCGTTCCAGCTATGAGGAAATACGCAAGGAGATGTATGAGCGTGACAAGCCCTTCCATACGTTCAAAGTTGCTCCAGACGCTCTTTAACGGATTTTCGCCGAAAATATCGGCAACCGCGACGATACCAATAAATGCCACAATGGAAGCGAGGAGCCATGAAAAATATGGTCGGTATCGGATGTTATAGAGCGCCAGTATAAGCCACCCGCCAAAGAGAAGCTCAACGAGAATCCGAAACGCGAAATTCTTCGTGGTGATGAAAGGAAAAAAGAAAATATCCACGACAAAAAAAGGCAAGAATGGAACTAGAAAGATTCCCCATATAACAATGCGGCGGGTAATATGTTCAACCGACATTCGGATACTATATCATCGAGAATTGTAAGGTGCTAGCGTGACTTTTATCTATGGATTAAGATGAAACGTGTGATACAAAAACTCAGAAATAAAACGTACCGTTTCCTCCGCTGGACTGAAACATACGCACGAACCGACATGCTCTATCTAGTAAAAGGCGGTTCGTGGCTCACGTTGGGACAGGGGGCTGGAACACTCACTGGACTCGTGCTTGCCATCGGCTTTGCAAACCTCCTGCCGAAAGAAGTGTACGGTAATTATACTTTTATCCTCGCCCTTGCCGGTATTGTTGGAACATTCACACTGACCGGGATGAGAAGCGCAATAACGCGTGCTGTCGCAAAAGGTTTTGACGGTATGCTTCAAGTCGGATTCCGCGAAAGTATGAAGTGGAGCATACTTATGGTCATCGCGGCCCTAGCCGGAGCACTCTATTACTTTTTTAACAAAAACAATGTCCTCGGCATATCGCTCCTTATTGTTGGAACATTTTCTCCGCTCATGATAAGTGCCGCGCTCTATAGCGGCTTTTTGAACGGGAAAAAAGATTTCAAGACAGGCACGATTTTTAACATATACACCAACGCTATCCCCGCAGTCTTTCTGCTTCCGACTATATTTTTCACACACAATATCATCATTATAGTATTTGTATATTTTGTTTCCCACACCGCAGTAAACGTATTCTTTTACGCACAAACACTTAAAAAGTACGAACCGGAACCGGATATCGATGTTTCGACAATCACCTACAGCAAGCACTTAAGCCTAATGAACGTATTGAGTACTGTCGCGGACTACCTTGATAAGATACTTGTCTTTCATTACCTTGGCGCGGCACAACTTGCAATTTACGCTTTTGCAATTGCAGTACCAACACAGCTTCGGGGACTATTGCGAAATATTAACTCTCTCCTGCTTCCAAAATTCGCGGAAGGTGAAAAGAAAACCATACAAAAAAGTCTGTATGGGAAAGTGTTGCGAGTCGCGCTCATCAGTTCAGTCTTCGTCGGCGCATACATAGTCGTTGCTCCTTTTATATATCAGCTGTTTTTTCCGCAATACCTTGACTCTGTTTTTTATTCTCAACTCTTTTCACTGATAATTATCCCCGCAACAATGAGCATCGTTTCGAGCTCATTCCTTGAAGCACAAAGGGAACAAAAGCTGTTATACATTATAAATATTACTTCACCACTTATACGTATTGGACTGCTTTTAGTATTAGGATATTTTTACGGAATTATCGGGATTATACTCGCGGTGGTTATATCAAAAACAATTAGTTTTTTTATGATAGCCATACTTGCACGTAAAGCGTAGAAATTAAATTTTCCAATAACAGTTGAAAACGATATGGAACTTGTTAAATATCAAGACTTCTTCATAACCTTAAATCGCGCATGTAGTTTTATCTAGATTAAAACTTTTTTGTAGATATTGTTTCCTTCACCGTAAAGTCACTCCAATCAATTAATCCCGTGTGTCCTGCTTCAATAAGTTCAGTAAGTCGCAGGGCAACTGCTCCATCGAGCATAGAACTTCGTAATTCTTCCTTACCAGAGAGAAAGGATATAAAATGTCGATGTTCTTCTTGAAACCCTCTTGATTCTGGTAGAGAGATTTTTGTGCAGATGTCATTTTTGCATTGTTCAAGTACCCTACTCTTTACAGAATAAGAGATGCCAGTGCCGTGTATAACGTACTCCTCGTTTTGACGACCTGCACTATTGTTTGCTGATAGAGTTGCATGTATAGTATCCCAAATTATGAGTGCAGAAAAATTTTGTGGAATGTCTCCAATGGTAATATTATAGGTACTATACAGAGCCTTAGGTAATGTGCCGACAAAGAATTGTAAAACATCAATTGCATGTATCCCATTAGCACTAAGCCACGTTTTTGCACCATACGGTGGCGGTCTTAAGAGCGCTGGTTTATCAAAAGTTGCTTCAATTGAATAAATGTTTGAGTTATGTGTAATCTCTTTTTTCGCCCGCAATAAAGATGCTTGGAAACGTCTATTAAAACCTACCATTACGGTACGATTTTTCTCTTTAGCTAATTGTATAATCTCTAGTGCATGTAGAGAGTCTATAGAGGGAGGCTTTTCAACAAAAACATGCTTCTTGTTTAAGAGTGCACGCTTAGCATATTTATAATGTCTCTGCGCACTACCAAAGATGTATACTGCATCTACATCATCTCTGGTGAATAGTACTTCTACATCATCTTCAGAGTCAGAGAAACCAAATCTTTTCTGAGCATCCTTTGTAATAGAGTGACTCTGTCCAGATATTACCTGCAGGGAAACAAGCCCCTCGTTTCTAAGTTTGTGTAAAGCAGGCAGATGTACTTTCTGTGAAGTTGCACCCGCTCCAATGACTGCCACCTTAATTGGAGTTGTGAGATTCATAATCCTAATTTCATAAATTTTGCTTTTTAATATACACAAACAAACCGGCTGCAAATAAATTAGGCCAGAGACGATTGAGGATTGGAATTCCTTTGTAGCAAGTAATCGTATAATTTTTGTATCCTTGGGCTTTAAGCCACCATTTTAAATCAACAAGCGTCCAAAAGCGTAAGTGTTCATCTGGGAATACCTTCCACTGCATTGGTGCTTTGCCAAAAAGAAGCCTGAATCGATGCGAGAGGTACCCTGTATTGGGGATTGAGAAAAAGACTCCTTGTAGTGTTTTTGTGTATGCTGAATTAAGTAGTTTTTCAGAGTGAGGGACATGTTCGATAACTTCAAACATAAGGATGTAATCCGCCTCTTGTATACGCTCTAGTTCATTTTCTTTGCGCACATCTAAGAGAAATGTTTCTAACCCGTTATCTTCCGCTCTTTCAAGCGCAAGTCTTGACACGTCATATCCTGCAGAACGAGTTAGGTTCAGTTTTGTCTTTAGGTAGGTAAGAGCTGAACCGTCTCCGCAGCCAATGTCTCCTATGGAAACCAGACTTTTTTTATCTATATTTTTAAGCACCAAATCCGCCCGCACTTTCTGCCAGTCGGAGAGATTTCCAAGAGCGCTCCCCCGCTTATCCCTCCAGTACCGGTCATAATCAATGGAACTACGTGTATCAATTGTTCTTTGTGGATATAAAAAGAGAGCTTGGTATCCAGTCTTTAAAAAATACAGCTTGTCTTTGAGTTTCTTTAACATGTTATAGCAAGCGTTCTTCTTTTATAATCTGCGTAAGTATATTTTCTAAGTATCGCCCATTGCTTCCGGATATTTTTTTTGCGCGCTCTTCTAGTCTACTGTATGGAATTTTTAAGAAAGAATCGAGTTTCTTGCAGATATTATCGTTTATATCAAGTGGCTCTATTAAATCATTGACGAGCATTCCTTCTCCATAATCTACATTCGTTTTCATCAAAATGACCAGTTTCCCATATATAACCATTTTATACAAGAATGTAGAACAGGTTCCGGCAACAAAATCAATTTTTTTGATATTGTCATCAATAGTGTCAATCACTATAAATCTGTCTCCCCAATCATTTTTCTCCATAAAATACTCCTTAAGTTGTAGATGAGAGTCAACCCCCGGTCGTATTTTGAAAAATACTTTGGCGCCGCACGCAATAAATTTTTCTATAAACCGCTTAACTTCACCTTTTGAAGCCGCTCTTTCGTGAGGAATGAGTATATGTATTCCGCTGTGTTTCTCCATCTTTTCTGAATCAATAGGCACGGGTATAGACGCTCCGCTTACTAGAATTTCATCAAGATTGTAGTATGTTCCCAAACGTAATAATTCCTGCTTCCAAAAAGCAGACCAGACAAAGAGTTTGTCGGGTTTTATTATTTTCCCTTCAACATTTTCGGCTTGAAGCCATCCAACATTATATTTTGTAAAACAACCATGTTGAAACACGTAACGAGCAATGTCATTCTCTTTGCACGCGAGTAATAATTCAAAATATGTTCGCGGGTCATCAATTCCCAAGAGATGTGTAACTTTGGTAAAATGCAACATCCTCGAAAGGATTTTAGTTTTAAATCTGAATAAGTGCACTCGGTATATATATGACTCAATAAGATTGATGGCAAACATTTTCTCCCGTTTATTTTTAAAACTACTTACATCTAACCGTTCTGTATTAATCCTTATAGGTGATTTTAAAATATGAAGCTTAGTAAAAAGCTCATGTATGAAATCAAGAGATTCAAGATATATGGCAGAACGTTTTCTTTTTAAAACATTGCGGCAGAAATCTCTCCCAAGAACAGTGTGAAAAAATTCAGTAAACAGTATACTATTCTTTTTTAATGCATTATATACATCATCTAATCTTGTATCCGAACCAAATTTTGAGTGTGCCCTATCTACTGAATATACCAATACTTTTTTCCTTCTTAAAACCAAGGACAAAAATGCTAACGTTGATAGAAAAACCGAGAGTGTACCGACTAAAAACCATTTTAGTCCAATAAATTTCCTTGTATTCGGAACTATGTCCTCATCGAAATTATGCTCTTGTATAATTGCGAAAAGCCGTGATTGATATGTTTGCCATATATTGTACTCTCCGATAAAGAAAGAATTGATGAGAGGTTTGCCATCAAGTGTTGTGGCATTTATCTTTTTCAGCACTTCAAGGGAGTATGCAAAGTCAATGAAATCTTTTTGCATGAGGTCAATATTAACACGGTAAAGTATTTAAAAGTATGAGTAGTATTTATGGCTATTATGTGTTATATTCTTAGCCAGATAAGTATGCTCGTGACCGCTCAGTTACACTCAGAATGGAGACAAAAAATGGTTAACGAGAAGACGTTGATGGACGAAGGCGGATTCATGGAGTATCGCAAAAAGCAAGAGGCCGACCATATGGCCAATGTCCAAGAAAGAGACTCCGTCATGGACTCGCTTGTCACTGTGGAGCTCAACATAACAGAGCTTTGCAATCGGAAGTGTCCATTCTGCCCGCGAATCGACCCGGACATCTATCCGAATCGAAATCTCAACATGAGTCTGGAAACCGCCGAAAAGGTGGCTCGGAACCTTGCCGAGATAGACAGTCGATGTCGGATTTCTTTTTCTGGCTTCGGCGAACCCCTGCTACACCCGGCGTTTCCAGACATTATTAGGGCATTTCGTACTTGCCTGCCCAATAATGCCATCGAAACAAATACGAACGGCGACAAATTAACGGTTGCTGTAATTCGTGGGCTGTATGGAGCTGGGCTCACGACAATGTATGTAAACTGCTATGACGGTCCTGAACAGGTACGACAGTTTACAGACCTTTTTAAGGGCGCTCGGATTGAAGTGTCTCGGTATAAACTCCGCAGACACTGGTCAGAGGACAAGACGACAGACTTTGGTCTCGTTTTGAACAACCGCTCAGGGACAGTGGACTTAAAAATCTCTGGAGCCGAGTCTCCCACATTCCCACTTGCACGGAAGTGCTTCTATCCATTCTACAAAATGTTGGTTGACTGGAATGGAAACGTACTTTTCTGCTCAAACGACTGGGGTCGGGTAATCGTCGTCGGCAGTGTGCATGAAAGCAGCATCCAGGATATCTGGCTGTCAGAGAAAATGCTGGATATCAGGAAGCGGCTCATGGTTGGAGACCGTCTTCATAGTCCATGTAACACGTGCAGTGTCAACGGGACATTGCATGGGAAGTCGAGCTTCCAACAGATCTTGAAGTACTATGTCGACAAAGGTCTGCTGGGAAATCCCACACCTTAAACGCTGACCGCGAACCTAGACGGACCGTGCACTTATCACAGTGTCGCGGTCTTTTTTTATAAGGTTTAGATTCTAATACTATATAACGTACTCATCAAGTATTGTGCGCAGATATACAATTCCGACCAATTCATCCGATGGATTTGTGACAAATAGATGAGTAACTTTATACTCTTTCATTAAATTAAGTGCTTTTTCAATAGACTCTCCTTCTGGTATCGTTCTTGGATTTCTAGTCATGACATCCTTAGCAAATTTCCCAGTCAGTGTGGTATTTTTAATCAAAAAACGGCGCGTATCTCCGTCAGTAATGATTCCAACAAGTCTTCCATTATTGTCTAAAACACCTGCCACCCCCTTTCTTTCCCTGTCTTCCATTTCATTTAATACATCAGTCATTGGTGTCTCTTCTGTAACCAGCGGAATATCTTTCCCCACTAACATAACCTCGGATACCTGCACTAGCTGTAATCCGAGACTTCCTCCAGGATGAAATTTCGCAAAATTCTTCTTATTGAATGAGTCCGGGGAGGTAAGGGCGGACGCGATGAGGTCGGCGATGACAAGGGACGTTGTCGTGCTCGCCATCGGCGCAAGGTTTAACGGACAGCCTTCTTCCGTAACCGGTACAAGAATGCAGGTGTTGCTTTGTTCAGCCAATGGAGAATTGCAATTGCCGGTTATTGCTATGACAGAAATTGTAAAGGTCTTTTTAAGATATGAGATAATTCTGTTTATTTCGGGAGACTTGCCTGAAAATGAAAAAGCTATGATAACGTCCCCATCCGAGACAAGTCCCGTATCGCCATGGAGCGCTTCAACCGGATGCATGAAATGCGCCGTATGTCCGAGACTCACAAGTGTCGCCGCCATCTTCATGCCTATAAAGCCCGACTTCCCGACACCAGTAACAACTATTTTGCCCTTGCGATTTTTAATTAGAAGAATTGCCCTCTCAAAATCATCACCCAAAGAGCCCTTCAAAGCATTCAGGCCTTCAATTTGTTTTTCAAGAGTATATTTGGCACGCTTATTTGCGTTTTTCATAACAAACACATAGTACCATCAAAAATAGGAAGGAGAAATTGAAGGCTAATCTATATCCAATATATTGTTTTCTATGACAGTTACTCCCCTGCGTTGAACAACCTTTGAAGCACATTTATTTGCAAAAGCAATGGCCTTTTCTATATCTCCTATCTGGGCATATTTGACCAGCAAAGCAGCAAAAAAACTATCCCCGGCACCGGAAGTATCCTTCACCTCCGCTTTTTTTACCGGATACACTTTATCCCGAAAGGTCGCCCCTTGATTACCTTTTGTACAAATAATTTTATCTTTAAGAGTCGGAGGGATTAAGTGTTTTGACCTTTCATATTCATAGTTGTTAATTTTGATGAATTTTGCTTTGGTCGCCCAATCACCAAGAATCTTCTTGGTGTCCAAAAAAACATTGCTGTGATTTTCGCAGATATATTGTATATCGTCTTCTGTCAGAAAACCCTTATTATAATCGGAAATTGCAATGATATCGTGTGTAAGGGGTATTTTTCGAACATCAACGCGGGGAATATGGTGATCTGTGTCAACTCGTAAGAATGCGTGATTACTATTATGGTGAATGTATCTCGTTTTGGTCACACACTCCCAATCAGCATTGGTCACAATATCGCATGAATCAGTAATACTTTTAACGTTACGTTCAACGTTTTTCGCCATACCAGGATTTTCTTTTTGCTCAATAATGCTCAAAACCGGGATGGGTAAATCCGGTGCTAATCGATCAGCATTGCAATACACAAAGATATCTTTACAACTCTCCCCAATAACTAAAATTTTTTTCATTATTTAATATCTACTTTTTCTCTCCACTATTATGACCGGACGCTTGGATAACTCAGCGCTCTTAAATGCTTTCAAAACATCAACCCCCGTGAGAGGGTCGAATACGGAAAAGCTCACCAACGCCTTAAAAGCATCAGTGAGGTCTTGGGAGTGCGTGGGTCCTGAATAAAAAGGACCAGCGTCTGCCGTTATTGCTCTTATTATGACTGGTACTGTATATTCCCCATGAGAAATTCTCTCAATCTTATCAATATGATTCACAATTGCATCAGCGGCAACTAACATAAAGTCATGTCGCTCAAAGTAAATAACAGGAGTAAATCCTTCAAAGGACATCCCTATAGCGAGCCCCGACATGAGATTCTCTGCTACTGGCGTCTCTATCTTCTGTTCTTCAGAAACATTCTTTAGTGTACCCATGGCATCCCCCCGCCTGACATTGTATCCGATAAAAATAGCTCCGGCTTTCCCGAGCTCTGTCATGGATTGAATCACAGCGTCTTTATAAGTAATTTCCAATTTATCTAATTCTTCAAAAGAGCGAGATGTTTCTGGTTTTAATAAGGGGAAATACTCTTCATCCGTCTTCTTTACCGCTTTCGATAAGTCAATCATTCCAGGCTTTCTTGCATGAGGGTATGTGATATCGTAGTGGTATTTAATTACTGATGGAGAACCCCATTTGTAGTCTGCTGTTTTACCCCACCGTTCCTCATTTGTCGCTTCGACAGACCTATTATTGTTTTCAATAACAAAAGTACAAGGGAGTTCAAATCCATCAACATATCGAACGGCTTCAAAAAGATGGCCTGAATCTTCTGTGCCATCGCCAACAAAACACCAGACTCTTTGTTTCGATTTCTTTCTTTTTAACGCCAAAGCTATACCGGCCGCTATCGCTGGGGTACCGCCAATAATAGCCGAACAGAAGAAATTTCTTTTTCTATCGTAAATAAACATACTTCTTCCTTCTAGTAT
The DNA here is from genome assembly GCA_016186705.1 of Candidatus Kaiserbacteria bacterium. Taxonomy (GTDB): domain Bacteria; phylum Patescibacteriota; class Minisyncoccia; order Phycocordibacterales; family JABMNX01; genus JABMNX01. The sequence continues at coordinate 28,869 of JACPLB010000007.1, forward strand.
TCTTTTTTTTACCACTTCTGGCGGTATGCCATGTAAAAGAGCGTGGTAGTGACTTCTGTGGCTTGAAATAACATAATCACCTTCTTTAATATCTTTAAAAATATCGATTAATTGTTCTTCGTTACCACCGGATAAATGAAACAGGAACGGCAACTTATTATCCATGTATAGATCTCCAATCTCATTTTCAAAGGTAATCAGCTCTTCTTTTGTCCATTGTTTCCTCATAAAAATTACATGATTATCAATATTCGACTTGCTTGTCCTGCACGAACCAAGTCAATGGCCTTGTTAATATCCTCAAGTTTCATACGATGAGTGATGATACCATCAACCTTAAGAATGCCAGCTTTGGAAAGTCTGACGTAACGAGGGATGTCTTTACTGGGAGAAAATTTGCCGCCCTGAGTTGCTTTAAGCGATTTTCCTTCACCAAGGAAAAAATGATTAGCATTATGAAGTTCAATTGATTCGCCGGGACGGGGCTGTCCAACTAAGATATATCGACCAGTTCCGGAAAGGAATTGGATAGTCCCTTCTAGACTTTTTTTATTACCAGAGGTGTCAATAATGACATCAATATCTTGTATACCAAATTTTTTTTGAATAGACTCTTGTATTTTCTCTTTTTTACAATTTATGTATAGATGCGCACCTAAAGTCTCCGCTAACTTTTTTTTATTATCATTAATATCAATGGAAATAATGGGATATGCACTTGCAAGCGTCGCGGCAACTATAAGGTTGATCCCCAGTCCTCCAGCACCAATTATCATGACACTTTCTCCGAATTTCACTTGTGCTTCGTCGTTAATGGTCCCCAGTGCCGTTGAAAGCCCGCACCCAAGAAGCGCACAGAGGTCTTCTGGAGTATTTTGAGGTACGGGAGTAAGACGGTTTTCTGAAGCTATAGAGTACTCACTGAATGTGGTGACTTTCCCACTTCTGATTTTCTTACCTTTATATATATATGTGGGAAAATCTGATTCAATACCGTCTCCCTTTCGCCAATGCATAATGACCTTATCACCCTTTTTCACTTTGGTGACACCTATACCTACATTTTCAACAATTCCACAACCTTCGTGCCCTAAAAGATGAGGAACAAAAGCGGCATTATTTTTATAACCCGCTATTTCTTGCAGTTGCGCTCCACAAATCCCGCTTACCAGAACCTTTACCAAAACCTGACCAAAAGACAAATCAGTTAATTCTACATTTCCAATGACTAACGGGGCATCTATTTTTTCTAAGACAGCGGATTTCATCTTATTATGTATATATTGAAAATACGGGTGTGTCTAGTTATGTCAGCCGCTTAGTATTACTTTATGAGGGGGTATAATTCTTCAAAAGCCTGGAGGACCATTTCGGGGGTTATTGACTCAACCTCTCTTCTTACTTCATCGAAATCATAATTACGTACGTTCATTGCAAAGAGGAGTTTTTTTCCGCTCTTTGGGACGACATTTTTATGAATTGCGCCCTGTGGCGGCTGTTCATTAACGTCAATTGGTCCTGCAATATCAATTGTAGCTACTCCAAATGCTTCTGCGATATAAATAGGTCCCGTATCAACAGAGATAAACAGATCGAGTCTGGAAATTATAGCTTTTAATTCATCGACGCTTAATTCTCCAACTGTATTAATGACTTCTGTATTATCATTCAAAGCGTTTTGCATCGCATCTCCCTCTTTCTTGTCTTGTGGACCCCCAATAACAATGATTTTTGCTTGGTATGTTTTGTATAAATAATCCGCTACTTTTGCGAACTGATTTGCCGACCATTGTTTTGTCCGATGTCCCGCTGTCGGTGAAATACCGACTACCAAGTCTTTTTTGAGAATATTGTGAGGAGAGAAAAGAGTATCAATTTTTTTCTTTGCGTTATCTGTAAAATAAAGATATTTTTTTGTTTTTTCTGACATGATTCCAGCTGGCTCCAAAAGGCAGAGGAGTGCCCGTGGGACATAGGTGCCAAATGTATACGGAATAGAGTGTACAAATCGCTGTAGTAGCGTATAGGTGCGTGTTTCGGTAGTAATACCTCCAGACACCTTGAAGGCAGAGATGGAACGAGCTCCGGAAAAAATAGCCATGAGTAGACTTGTGAAATCCGGTCCGGTAATGCAGACAAAATCAGGTTGTTCTTTTCGTATTCGACGCACGGTCGAGAAGAAGTCTTTTTTATTGCACGCAAAGTATGTATCAACATCAGGATTTCCGGCAAGAACTTGTTCATTGATTACATCACCGACCACAAGCACTTTCGTTTGCGGAAACGTTTTCTTAATAGCTCTGAACATTGGCGTTGTACACACCATGTCACCTAGCTTCGAAAGTTGCACGATAAGAATTTTTTTTGGATTCTTTACTTTTTGTTTCCGATCCAACAGCACAACAAGGAAAAACGCCCATGTAAAAAGAAGAAGATTTCGCATTTGGGATATACTTTTCATAATCGTCGAGATTAGCTTAAAAAGCTACGAGAGTAGCTTTTCTTCCTTTTTCGTCACCACGTGTGTGTATGGCATAGGAAAAAGAAGTTTACCTCCACGGTTAAGGTATTCGATCTCTCGTTTAACAATTTCTTTCTTGAAATACCATGGCAAGACAAGTTTACAACTGGGATTTAGCTTAAGTGATTTTTCGTCAGAAATAAGCTCAATGTCTGTCCCAAGAGTTCTAAGTCCGATTTTTTCTGGGTTTATTTCTGTAATAAACGGCAATATTTCTTTTGTTATCCCAAAGAGTTGTAAAAGTACGTTACCTTTTGTTGAAGCGCCAAGACCAACAACTAACTTACCTATTTTAATTTCATCAAGTATGTAGTTGCGCACAATTTTTGCAAGTGCTCGTATTTTCTCATCAAACTGCACGTAAATTCGCGCATTAAAAAGATCCATGGACTTCTCTTCTTTAAGAAGTTTTTTTAAATTCTCTGACACAGCAGGCGCAGTTGAAGTATGTGTGATAAAAACTAGAACACTCCCGCCGTTCACGGCGTTAGTCTCGGCATCGAAAATTGTGAGTCCGTGGCGTATCATGAGATTTTCAAGTGTTTCAAGAGAATAATATTCAAGATGCTCATGGCAGATGTCGTAAAAATTCATATTTTTAAGCATTGAAACAAGGTAACTTAATTGGATACACCACACACCATTGGGGGCAAGAAGTGATTTTATTTCGGCAACAAATGTGTTAGGGTCATCTAAATCATAGAACATAGCGCAAGAGGTAAATATACTTACCTGCCTCCCGCTAAGAATATCTGCGACGGCTTTCTTAGAGAAGTAGTCGTTTACCACTCGCAACGAAGAGTCTATTCCCCCCCAGGATATGTTCTTTGCCGGCTCAACCCCTATCCGGTCAAGATGTGAGGGGAAATAAGAAAGCATTGTACAATCGTTTGCCCCGATATCGACAACTACATCACCAGGATTCGTTTTTACACGCTTAAGAGCTTCGTCAACAACATACTTTAAATCTTTGCGCATTGTGGAATTAGTCGCGGAACGATAAAAGTAATTGCTATAGAGTAAGTCGTGGTCAGTAGTTTCCTTAAGTTGCAGCAAGCCGCAACCTTTTTGATTTTTACTACGATCACAAAGCATTACAGTAAGCGGCACTTTTATCTTGGAAAGTTCGTTGTTTTCATTTGTCGACACGAATGTTGGTGAGAGAAACTGACTCGGAAAAGAAACAACGGCAGTAAGAGCTTCTGAACCGCATATCCTGCATTTTGTTATGGATTTGTAGTACATCTTATTATTATGAGAAATTATGCCTTAGCTTTTGGGAGGTTTCTGGAAGAATTCCCTCAGTATGACGGTCAGAATCTCAAGCCCAGTTTTAAATGGGAGCATTTTACGTTTTCCACCAATACGCTTCGGTTCATCCGCGCCAATTTCTCCGACTTTGTAACCATGTGTCGCAAAACGAATAGAACTTTGGATGACCCAAGCAAGATGCGGCTCATTAAGTTTTAATGTTCTATAGGCGCTTTTCCGGTAACCACGAAAACCTACGAGAACATCTGTGTATGTGGTGTTAAAAAGAAAGTTCGTCAGCTTAGTAAAGCACCAATTACCAAGAGCGGTAAGTGTATCATCATCATAACTTTTTGCTCCGTCGCGGTAACGAGAAGCAATAATTAAATCTAATCCCTGTTCAATCTTTTCCACCATTACAGGAATCTTCTCCGAAGGCGAACTGCCATCAGGGGGAAAGTCGATGAGAATATCCCCAGACGCCCGCTCTACTGCTTCCCGGATTGCATTCCCATATCCTGGGTTTTTTTGGATAAAAATGGTATACCCATGACTTTTACACCATTCAATAGTGCCGTCTTTTGAATTGTTGTCAACAATAATAATCTTATCGACTCCTTGTAGGTCTCTAAGCTTAGGCAATATATGCGGAATGCACTCAATCTCGTTAAAGGTTGGTACAATAACGGTAGTTGTCATACAATCTTAAAGTAAATTTCTAACATCTGTTATGGAGTCGATATTCTTGAAATGAGTCTCTCCATTTAATAAATAATAAAAGCGAATACTGGTTTCTGGTATACTATCAACAATTAACTAATCTACCAAATGTGCTTGTTTAATACAATTTTCAAAGAGAACATGCTGAATCAGCATGAATCCAGAAAAAAATACTCTTTTGCCATCGTATTTATTCTCATTATCGCGTACTTTATAAGTGGATGGTACTTTGCGTTTATAGAAACTAAGACGTTTGATGAAACGTACGGTTTTCCTGTACTTAACGGCGGTGATTCATTACAATACGCTTTACTTGCGGAACACCTCATAGAATTTAAAGCCTACACGTCAAGTGAAACAAGTCCCTATGTCCCGGAAATACTTAGAAGTCCCGGGTATTCGTTTTTTCTTACTCCTTTTAAATATATATTTGATAGTTTTGTACCAGTTATTTTTGCACAAGCGCTACTGGTCATTATAAGCGCACTCATTATCTACGACATAGGAAGAAAACTCTTTTCTGAAAAAATCGGGGTGGGAGCGGCGCTTATATTCGGACTTGAACCCTCAACAATTTTCTACACGTTCACTATCTTGAGTGATATTTTATTTGTATTTCTGTTTCTTACGGCAATATATATATTATTTTTCTGCATACAACCTTCATTGTCTCGCCTGTATGGATATACATTTTTAGGAATGTTGCTTTTAGGATACGCAACGCTTGTACGACCGTCTGGTCTTTACAGTATCGGTATTATTCTCTTTTTTATAATGATTCATTATATAAAAAGTATCGGGTTAAAAAAAACCGTCATATTAACACTCTTTTCCGCCGTTATATACGCATCAGTACTTACTCCGTGGTACATACGAAATCATAAGTACTCGGGTGCATACACCCTCTCTCCTATTGGTCCATACACTATTCTTTTTTATAATGTCGCCGGCTTTCTTGGATATAAAAGTGGGACAAATGCTGATAAAGTAAAGGAGGAGCTTCGCCGTGAAGAATTTCCCAATGCAGATATTCAAACCCTTCAAAGCGGACGTTATACAAAACAAATAACGAACGCTGCTGTTAAGTATGTGTCTGCAGACCCAGTCGGTTATTTTCTCTACCACGGGTTAGGAAGTATTAATTTCTTTATCGCGAGTAGTTTAAAGGATGTTTCTAACGAATCTCTCGTCTTTAGAAAATTTCTCTTCTCCACTCTACTTCTTAATAAAAACAACGTGAGCATAAAAGAATACTTGAATGAAGGCGGCATACTTAAAGGAGCGTTTACTCTATTTAAAACCGAGCCCTTATTCACCTTCGAGAGATTGGCATGGCTCTTTTTGTCCATACTTGCCTTGATAGCTCCAATATTATTCTGGAAGGTACCAGAGAAACGCGTACAAATCTTGCTATTTTTCTTTTTGACAGTTTATTTTGCTCTTATATTCGGACCGGTATCGTATCCTCGCTATAGAATTGCCGCTGAGCCACTTTTGATGTTACTTGCAGGAGGTAGTACGTGGCTTCTGTATCCAATACTGCAAAGGGGGGTGTCCCGGTTAAAGTTGCTTATACGGTCAGCAACAAATTTCTATTTACGCCACAAGCAGATGTGAGAGAAAAACAAGTTCTTTTTCGGTAAGATCAGGATTATTCCCGAAATAAAATCCATGCTGATTTATAAAATCAGTATTTTCAAGTTTTTCTTCTTTGTGAACATATTTTTTATAGAACGGTTGGCGTGTAATATTACCTGCGATAATCGGTCTTGTCTCTACGTCATTATCTTCGAACCTTTTTTTATACATTTTAAATATCTTATCGGTAATACATACAATAGGGACGGCAAAATTTGAAAAGATATCCATATGTTTCGTTCTTAATACTTGTATATTCCCATTTGCTAGGATGGACTTGTTGAGAAAGTTAAAATTTTCTTCTCGCTTTTTCACAATGGAATTCCAGTAATCAAGTTGGGTAGTGCCGATAAATCCTTGTATATCGGTAGGTCGCATATTATTACCTACATCGTAAAAAGTGTACCGTGCATAAAAATCATCGATTTTATATTTATCCTGGAGCTCTTTCTGTTTTTGAGGAGATAGGTTTCTACTCCACCCATGGGCTCGTGCAATAAGAAGCATGTTGTACAGCTCTTCATCGTCGGTACACACCATCCCCCCTTCAATTGTTGAAATGTGGTGACCTACAAAAAAAGAGAACGTTGAGGCTACGCCAAAGTTTCCCAACAGTTTCCCGTCTATCATAGAACCTAACGATTCGCAGTTATCTTCAAGGAATATGACTCCCCCTTCTTCACATAATGTCCTGATGTTGCCAATGTCAGATGCTAAACCTAAGACATTTGTAAGGAAAAAAGCATTTAAATCTTTGATGCGTGTCTGTAATATTTTGCTTGAAACATTCAATGTGTCTAACTCGCAGTCAATTGCTACCGGCACCATACCAAGCTGAATGATAGGCATTACGTTTGTCGACCATGTAAGGGCGGAGAATCCAATTCTGTCCCCCCGTTTAAGTCTCCCAATGTTAAGTAGTGCCTGTAGAAGAATGAAGTTTGCACTACTCCCGCTATTAACAAAAACTGCGAATGAACGACCTTGTTTTTTCGCAAAGAGTTGTTCAAATGTCCTTGTTTCTTCACCCATACTTAACGTATCCGCTTTGACAATAAAATCAATTAACCTTCTTTTGGTATCCGCTTCATTATGAAAACTATGTTTAACAAGTTTAATCATATATATTATGCAATTTCTGGATTTCCAAAGGGCATTTATTTTATGTATATTGTTCCAAAAAAATCCGATAGGTCTTCTTAAGCCCCTCGTTCAGATCTACCGTGTGTTTCCATCCCAATGCGTGTATTTTCTCTACATCAAGTAACTTCCTGGGCATACCATCAGGCTTTGACGTATCAAACACAAGATTGCCATGGTATCTAACTATATGCTTTATCTTTTCAGCAAGCTCTTGAATAGTGACGTCATGCCCTGTTCCTACGTTTAAAAACTTGTTGTCAGTATAGTGCTCCATAAGCCATACTACTGCAGCAGCTAAGTCATCTACGTACAGGAATTCTCTTTGTACCTTTCCACTACCCCATACAGTAACTTCGGGCTGATTATTTATTTTTGCCTCATGCATATTTCTCACGAGAGCAGGGATGACGTGTGAAGTTTCCACATTAAAATTATCCCCCTCTCCGTAAATATTGGTCGGCATGCAGGAAATGAAGGTTTTTTTATACTGTGTATAGATTGCTTCACACAATTTCATTCCCGCAATCTTTGCAAGAGCATATCCTTCGTTAGTCGGCTCAAGCGGTCCGGTCAAGAGATATTCTTCTTTCATCGGCTGCAGACTCTCGCGCGGGTATATACAGCTACTTCCTAGAAAAAGAAGTTTTTCTGTATCGTGTAGATGAGCCTGCCAGATGACATTGTTTTGAATTTGCAAATTTTCATATAAAAAACCTGCAGGATTGTTTATGCTTGCACGGATGCCACCGACATGAGCGGCACAATGTATAACATACTGCGGTTTCTCCTTTTTAAAAAACAACTCTACGGCAGATTGATTGAGTAAGTCTAATTCCGCTCTTTTTTTTAATACAAGGTTGGTAAACCCAGACTGCTTTAGCGCCCGAACAACGGCTGACCCGACCATTCCTGTATGACCCGATATATAAATTTTTGCGGTTTTTTCCATACTGTATTGAGCACGTAACTACAAAGACTGTCTGAAAAGTGACAAAATGCGTTGCGCTCGATGTTTCCAAGAGTAATACCCGGCTTTTTGAAAGGCACTTGTCGCGCGGACATGTGCAGCGGAGACATCTCTAAAAACGAGTTCTATTGCGCGCGAGAGCGCCTGAGCATCGCTCGGAGGAACAAAGTAAGCGCTTTGATCGTCTAGAACCTCTCGAACACTTGGCAAATCAGTACTAATAATGGGTCGCTTAACCGCCATGTATTCAAAGAGTTTCATTGGGGACATGTATAAAGCGTAATGCTCGGCATCAGGATAATTCATGACAAGCACGTCGGAGGCGGAGAGGTATAACGGCACCTGCGGCTGCGGGACGTGTCCCACAAGATTATATGATTTTTTATCAATAGTAGCCAGATGAAGCTTTTCAATAAGCTCCTTTCTTTCGTCGTTATTGATTCCAACCAGTAATAACATGACACCAGGCACGCGAGCTGAAACAGCGGCAAAAGCTTCAATGAGTTCGTCCACGCCTTTCCCCTTTCCCATGGTTTTGTATTTGCCGACGTATCCAATGATTTTTCTCTCTTGAGGAAGATTAAGAGATGAACGCGCTTCGCGTACGTCCATGGGAGAAAATTGATCAAGGTCAACACCATCACGCTCAACAATGACACGGCTCGGGACAACGGCGCCTTTTTCTTCATAGAAATTTTTAAGCCCGCCTGAAATAACAACAAGACCGAGAATGCGTTTCAGCAATGATGCGATAATAAAATTATATCTTGGAGTATGTGCCTCCCATACCAGATTTTTCTTTATAAAACTAAGAAACCAGAGAGGTAATTCATCGCGCGAATAGACAACGTCTGTTTTTTGAAACAACACATACAGGAACATTGATATGGAAAATGAAACTACCTGAATCCAGAAACCAAGATGGCCAAGTTTCACGGTATCAAGTGACGGTATTCTTGTAATTTCAAAGACGTGTTTGACTTTATAATATTCAAAAGGATCTTCTTTTATCTTATTGAATCGCCACGGCACAACAAGCTCAACCTGCGCTCCGTTTTGAGCAAATGCTTCGCACATTTTCATGATTTGTATGCCATGTGCTTTCTCGGTTGGAAGCCGAATATTTGCTATATAAAGAATTTTCATATGTGTCTTCACTTGACTAAAAATACATAGAAACCACTTGTCTGCTTGCTGTTTGTTTTTCTTAACATAATATCCGCCACGCGGGCGAGAAATAGAAAGATGCTAAAGCGACCAAGTGGGCTTAATTTGAGCCATGTTTCCGTAGCACCATGAAGTTTTTGAATTTCAATAGAGGAAAATTTCTTGAATATATGCCGTATCGAATCTTCAGTAAACCGCCAATAATCCTTGTAGTACCCCTCTTCGGCGTGATAGTAATAGAGAAACGGAACATAGACGAAACAGTACCCTCCTGATTTTAGAACACGATGCATTTCTTCCGATGCTCTGTGCGGATTTTCCACGTGCGTCAAAACAGAGCTGCAAATAATCGCTTCTTGCGAATTATCCTTGAGCGGCAAGTTTTGAATATCCCCGACTATATCGGGGTGGTATGTTTCCACCGTGTCTAATATTTTGTAATTGCTGGCGTTCGCCAATTCCGCTATCCACGCGTTTTTTTGATTATACCTATTGCCACGTTCCTTTGAGATACGCAATCCCCCGCCTATGTCCAAAACCCGCCGTTTCTCGATAAAGATTCTACGGATTTTGTCATTAAAAAACCTGTCCCATTTAGACATGACGTTTTGGTTTAAAGATATACAGCTTGAAAATAAAAAAATTCGATACCGCGATCACTAATAGCGTAAAGAATTGCGCCGCCATATACCATAAATGAAATATTTCAACCAAGACATAGACCGCGTATATATTTACGATGAGATTTGCTATTTGTACGGCAAAAAACAAAGCGGCTTGTTTGGGAATATTTTCTTTATTCTCATCAATGAATGTCCAGAATTTTTGAAGCGTAAAGCTCACTCCGAAAGCAATGAAGAATGCACACGCAATTGACACTATATACCATAACCCGACAAATTCAGTAAATACATAAAGTGCGATGAGATTTACGAGCGTCGCCGTCGTTCCCGCAATAAGAAACCGCGTTATCTGAAAAAATTGTTCAGTACTCATAGGAGTCCGAGTGCGCGCATATTCAAAACTTTTGCACATTGCGCGTATGATGGATAACATACATCGGCCTATTCATTACTTCTCTTTGAATATTCAACATATAAAAGGCTATTAATCCCAGCCACATGATTACGACGCCGATTAAAAAGAGTATTAGGACGGCTATCATGGCCGTGCCTGATATATTAAGCCCAAACGGATCACCAAGGAGTATGTCCTCTACGATGATAAAGAGCCCTAATACTGCCGAAAAAAACGTAATGAACGCACCCAGATATCCAATAATCCGCAGGGGGAAAGTTGAATGAGAGATAACCGCCGAGAGCGCGAGTTTAAATAATTTTCTGTTGCTATAACTTGAAGTACCTCTGCTTCTCTCGGCAACTCTGAAAATAACATGCTTTTTTTTAAAGCCTACCCAATCAAGAATTCCGCGGGTTATTCTGTTTCTTTCGGTAAATTTATTGAACTCATCCGCCACTCTTCGGTCAATCAGCCTGAAGTCGGTTGAACGCGGCACGAATTCAATGTCTCCAATGACATTTATGATTTTATAGAATATGCGAGACCCGACGCGCTTCACAAAACTTTCGTGCACATCGATATCTCGCACCCCGATAACCATCTCCGCCCCTTGCTCCCAACATGCAATGAACTCCGGTAATAACTCCGGCGGATGCTGTAAATCCGCATCAAGTGTCACAATCGCGTCTCCACGAGAGACTTGTATCCCTGCTGTCACCGCCATCTCCTTGGAGAAGTTTCTTGAGAATTCAATGTATTTTACTTTTTTATCTTGAGCGACAATGTCTTCTATTATTCCCCCGGTCATATCAGTGCTTCCGTCATTTACAAAAAGAATCTCATATGTACTGCCTGACATCGCTGCGGATATCCGCGTGTATACGGCTTGAATATTCTCTTGTTCGTTGTATACAGGAACAACGATGGAAATGAGTTTTTTCATATTTTCTTCAATATTGTATATCTCCCTATTCTATCCTTTGGCGCATAGAGCACAAATTCATCTTTTATCTGCTCATAGGTATTGGAGTATATAATGATTTCATCCGGTACTCCCGCTTCAATCTTTCCAAGCTGTTCCTCACCGATAATCTGGTCTGGGCGCGGCTTTATATACTGGTAATAATTTCCGGACGGCAAAAATATTACGACCTCTGGTGCGTTGTATACAAAAAAACTTGTGTTGATTGGATAGAGGCTTAAATAACGTTCAATGTCCGCTGTTGCAGTGCTTGTGTAGTATTCTGCAGTAAAGGAGCGAAATCCCAATTGATAGACGTTGAGCGCTATGAGGATAGTAATAATCAACGGAGCGAAACGTCTCGTGTGAGTCATTGAGTAAAGAGCGTACGGCAAAAATATAAGGCTCAATATCTGCGCCTCAAAAAAATACCGATACCACCCGAGTGTGCGCAGATACGCTACGAGAATAAGAAAGGAAAAAAAGAAGGCGGTACATTCCGCTAGGGAAATTTTCAATCTTCTGATAAACACGGAGAAAGCCCACGCAAGAAACACAAGGAGTAAGAAGGCGGGGCTTGCTTCGGAGATAAGTCTGAACATATTATCCACGACCAGTCCGAGAGCATCCCCTACACCAGAGGGTGTCGCGTAAAAAGCAAAAATGTGTGGCAGTGAATCAGATACTTTGAATTGAGTGCTTATCCACAGCGCAACAGGAATCAAAAATGCGAATACGAAGATGAGTATCGGTTTTATTATAAACGTTATCTTCTTCCTTAAGAAAAAAACGGAGAACGCCAAAGCGGGCAGCAAAATGAAAAAGATTGGTTTTGTGACTACACACAATCCTCCCGCAAGACCGGCGAGTATATACCACCGAATATCTTTAAAATCACTCTCTTCAAGTTTGTATATAAAAAACAGAAATAAAATCAGAAAGAACATGCCTGGGACTTCTCCCAGAGTGCTTTTCCCGTTTCCGTAGAGTACCGGGAATGTCGCAAGTAATGAAGAACTGTATGCCGCCACCTTGAAGCCAAACAGGTTCTTCAAGAGAAAATACGCGTAAAAGACAAGCAAAAGAATAAATACGACCATGACGGACCGCGCCTGGAGTACCCCCACATCAAAGAGACCAAAAGAGAGAGCGACAGGATAAATTAACGGAAATCCGACGGTGCTGTTTGAGGCGGAAGCAAACACATCAGGTTCCACTTGCAACCCAAAATCTCCCGCCCTAAGTAGGTTAATGGCGCTTTGGTGGTATATTCCTTCGTCATACCATACGGGAGGACTCTCAGTCAGTCTGTACGTGGAGAAAAACAGCACTACGAGTACAAGCGCCCATGGAAAATATTTCTGTATCGTATCTGTATACTTTGTATCATTCGTTAGCATGTTTTGAAGAAGCCAGTTGTCTAAGTTTTTCCATTAAAAAAGGGGTGTAGGAATCGATACGCAAATATTTTTCATATGTCTCACGAGCTTGTTTCTGCATATGTTTGAATTTTTCCGGAGAAACAGACCGGTGAAATTCATGTATAATTTTGTCTATATTCTTCAATTCTCTGTAATCGACAAAAACACAGAAGTCCCGGTAATTGATAATGTCTGTCAAAGGCAATGCCATATCCGTGTCCACAAAAATAGGTATTCTTCCGAGCGAAAGTGTCTCAAAGAAACGTGTTGATTGATTTGCGTCCCCCCTGATACAGAGCGTGTAGTCAGAATTGATGATATTCTCTACAAATTCTTCTCGCAAGATATCTGTGTTTTTCTCCGCTGTCTTTATGTTTCCGGAAAAAGACTTCCGGTACAGAAAACGTGTTTCGATGAGCGGAGATTGTTCAAGTATTTTCAGCGCTTTTCTCCGTAACAACACCCCTTTGCGATATAAATCAAATTGCGGAGTTAAAAATCCAAGCAAGAAAAGCGGGAGGTCTTTTATGTATGTCTTCGGGTACGTGAAAAAAGGAAGCGAAGACCATCCTGCAAACCCGACAGTTGGCAACTCTTTCTTGTCTCGCATCGTAAGAATCCCATTCCTGTACGAAGCAAGAAGGTCCTCCGCATAAACCGGGATAACAATATCACTCTTTTTCAGTTTACTACGATAGTACGAGTAACGAAGAGCGACACTGTTTGATATGGGAATTTTGCCTATCTTATCGCTCACCGCATCAATAAGGAGCGGTTTCCTAAGCTTTCGCGCTTCATGTGCATACGCGGTAATCAACTGTGGCTCATCTTTTTCAAGAGACCAGTAATTGTATGGAAGAAATATGAAATTTGCCTTTTCGCTGTTTTCTGTAAGAGCGTAATACTGCGTGTCAAAATTGATTTGGTCGAACGTACTTGCAGCAAACGCCATACTTTGCCTTTTTTGGACTCCCCAGAATGGGTACAACAAAACTGAATACAGATACTTTTCCCTTCGTAAGTGCCGCGGAATGTAGAGAGAGATAATGTTATCCACGGGTATGATTCTCTTTTCTAAAAAAATCGAGGTCAGATTTCGCCATCATTGCTACTAGCCCGTTAAAGTCGACTTCTGGTTTCCATCCTAATTTTTCCCGCGCTTTTGTACTGTCACCAAGAAGATAGTCAACTTCTGCCGGTCGATAAAATTCTTTTCGTATGGTTAAAATAGTTTTCCCATCTTTGTCTTTTGCAACTTCATCCAAGCCCTTTCCGCTCCATGTAATTTTCATATCAAGAGCTCGACACGCTGCTTCAACAAAATCACGGACTGAGCGTGATTCTCCAGTAGCAATGACATAATCATCAGGACTGTCTTGTTGAAGCATGAGGTGCATTGCTCGTACATAATCGCCGGCATATCCCCAATCTCGTTTAGCTTCAAGATTCCCGAGTGCAAAACTATCTTGAAGACCAAGCTTTATTTTGGCAAGAGAAATAGTGATTTTACGGGTGACAAAATGTTCACCCCGTTTGGGTGACTCATGATTAAAAAGCAGTCCTGAACAAATATATAAACCGTGTGTATTACGGTATCCTTTTACAAAGTCCTCATGCGCTTTAAGTTTTGCTTCGCCATACGGACTCACTGGAGCAAAATGAGAATTCTCATTTTGAGGTGGTTTTGTTTTCCCAAACATTTCACTTGTAGAAGCTTGGTATATCCTGACTTGAGAATTTATCTTCATTGCTTCATTTACTAGTCGACCCAATCCGTAATAATTTACTTCCATCGTTTCTTCTGGAACTTTAAACGAAATACCTACATCAGACTGTGCCGCAAGATTGTAAATCTCATTGGGTTGACTTTCTTCAATTGCACGTTGGATAGATGCACTGTCACGCAAATTACCATACAAAATATTAATACGCCGTGTTACAGTGAGATCATTGATTCGAAGTAGAGGATCCAAGCTGGTTCGACGCATCAAACCCCATACCTGATATCCCTTAGTGAGAAGATATTCTGCCAGATACGAGCCGTCTTGACCTGTAATACCAGTAATTAAAGCTCTTTTCATATATAAATTATAATTCGCCGGATGAGCAACTATTATGCTATAAATCTAGCGAGACTTCAAGAACCAACCACGCTTCTCATTTCAACGCATCGTTGTCAGTTGTGCTTTATTTTATAACCTCAAGCTCCCATGTTAAACACGGGACCGGGAAAAAAAGTGACAGATATTGATCATAGAATCTCGGGTGGCGATGAATATACCACTTAAATAGTCTAACGAAGGGATTGTGAGAAGCTATTGGCCACCCATACCAGAATCCAATTTCCCTAAAACGAAAATTAGTATACTGATACTTAGCGAGCTTAGTTCCATCAATGACATAATCAAGTGACTGTGACGTAAAGAAGTGTCGATGTGTCGGGTCGGTAAAAGCGTCGATGAACCGAAAATAAGGTACTTGGAGAACAATTCTGCCTTTAGGTCGTAAAATACGATGAGCTTCTCTTAAAAATACAAGGGGTTCAGACACATGCTCAAGATGGTGGTTTGCAAAAACAACATCGAAAGAGTTGTCTTCAAAAGGCCAGGGAGTTTTCGAGACATCGTGTATTATATCTGCTTGAGAATTCTCAAGAACATCAAGTCCGACAGCCCCAGAAAGTTTTCGCTGACCGCAACCTATATCAAGAACTTTCTTTTCTTGGAATATGTTTTCCCGGCTGATCCCGCCGCGAGTATATATCTTCGTAGTTAATATTACCGTTGTATAACTCATAACTTAGGTTGTATGAAAAGAAGTGTCTAGATCTTTCTTATACAGCTACTGTACTGAACATAATAACCCGAAAAAGCTCGCTTACATGCTTTTCCCATGAAAATAATTTTGCTCGAACAGTGCCTTTTCTGATTAATTCATTTCGCACGCGCTTGTTAAAGACAAGTGTCGTCATTGCGTCCTTAATTTCAGCCACATTCTCGGGATCAACAATAAAAGCTGCATCACCGGCAACCTCGTCCATTGGCGAACGATTTGAAGTAATGACGGGAATCCCGAAATCCATTGCTTCAAGAATCGGCATGCCAAACCCTTCCTGAAGACTGCAGAACACGAGTCCTTGTGCGTTTTTATACAGTTGATACAAGTCACTGTCACTGACAAATCCAGTGAAAACCACGTCTTTAGAGAGGTCTGCTTCGGTTATTTTTGTTACGATGTTTTTGTAATAAGTGCCTCCGTACAAACCGACGATAAAAAGCTTGTTTACTGCCCGGGAATTCTCTTTCCTGAATTGAATGAACCCGTCTGTGATATTATGGACGTTTTTTTTATACTTGACTCTGCCTACAAATAAAAAGTGATTTCGTTGATTCTTGAATTGTGAACTCATCCCTTTGTCTTCTCTGAATTTTTGAAAACCTATATAAATTGTCGAGACTTTTTCATTATATAAATGAAAGTGGTCAATGAGTTTCTTTCGGACTCCTGTTGATGCAGTAACGATATGAGTCGCCCGCTTTACCGCCTGTTTCTCAAACAATCTATAAACATGACTCACGAGCGGTCGTATTGAAATCCGTATTCCCTGTTTTTTATACGCAGACAGTTCATAAAAAATCGGTATAGTCTTAATTGAGCGCGGTAACACCATTGGTAATAAAGGCATGTTGAAGAGTAGCACGTCAGGAATGTTCTTTCTGTGAAACAGGAAAGCAAAGAAAAACCATGCGTTTTTCCCGAGGAACGATTTCGGAACGAGTACGTTTTTAAAATTCCCCTGAAATCTGCCCGAACGGATAGGCTTGTGCGTATAAAGAATGTAATCGTTTGTCTTGTCTATTTTTAATAAGCCGCTCGCCTGGCTCATTATGGCATATGAGATTCCTGAGGTATTTTCTTCTTCGTATGGCTCTATAATGATTCCTATTTTCATAACTGTTACGAGTAGCCGGAGAAGTCAGTATAACAAGGCAGGAGTTTCTCTTCTACTTATTTTTGTTCCTTGAAGTTTAAAGAAAGCACAAAAAAGTGGTGATATTGATTTTCAAATGGTATAAACTCCTGTTCAATTGAGAAATATTTTTTGATGACTGAACGAATATGAGAAACGGAGAACCCCCGCTTCCCGATTTCCCAATAATGCTCTCCGTTAAAAATGTGCTTCTTGGGAAATGGGATTTTAAACGCCAGTCGAATCTCCGGCAAAAACGGAACTTTCATCGAAAATTTCACTGGCGGACCGAAGTGCGGAAGAGAAATAACGACTGCTTTTCGCGCCACGCGGGCAAGTTCGGAAAGCGCCGTCTCAAACCTTTCAAACGGGATGTGCTCAAGTACCTCAAACGCCACAACGACATCAACACTTTTGTCCGGAAGCGGTATCTTCTCCACGGTGCCGACTATATCGGGACTAAGGTCGGCTGCGATATCTAGGTTGGTGTATGTAATGTCAGTATTGTTTTTGAGGTAGCGTTTGAATACGCCGTCTCCCGTTCCAATCTCAAGCACTGATGAAGGTCTGAGTTTAATCACTTCACGCAGTTGATAATAATAGCTCGCCCAGCGGTCAGGGTAGCAGTATGGCAGGAATTCGTATGCGTCTTTGTTTACCTGTTTTGTCATTTGAGCCCGTTAATAATAGCCGGAACGAGGTGCTTGAGCGAATGGTGCTGGAATATTCCCGCAGAACCCTCTGATTTCAGCGCATCTAAGGCTAGGTTGTTCGTTTTAACAGGACACCCGCAGGCAAGTGCTTCTAAAAAAACTTTATCGGCACTGCCTGTTTCACTCGTGTGTCGAAATAAAAGGGCACGGCGAAATAAATCGGGCATTTTCGTATGCCCCACCCCTCCCAAAAAAATGACCTTGACGTCTAGCTGACGCGCTAGTGTCTCAAGAGCGGGGCGTTCAGGACCCTCGCCTGCAATACGAAGTTCTCTACCGGCGTCTTTGGCTTCGCGTATGGCGATATCATGACGTTTGCTTTTATTCAGTCGGCCTGCAGAAAGCCACCAATCTTCTCGGACTACCGATGGGTCAGGTCTGAAAAGATCCGTATCAATTCCATGCCCGACAATTCTGAGTTTTGAAGTCTTCAATCGGAAACTCTCTTTTGACGCGGTAAATATAGTGTGCGCAAGGATGACCGATAAGCGCAACTTTAGGTCAACGCTTTTATGTGTATACCAGAGTGAAATAGTCTTCCCCCAGAGTTTCCATAGAAATCCTCCAAGGACCACGTACTCGGGGTTCATATGGACAAACACGGCATCGTATTCCTTACGGAGAGTAAAAAGTAGAAAGTAGAGAGTAGAGAGTCTCTTTAATCTAGGTATTCCCCTTTCCTTGCCAAGCGAATAGACGGAGACGTCCGGCAAACGATACTCCCCCTTTTCAAGACATATAACGGTAACTGACTTGCAGTATTTGGAAAATTCCTCAACCCACCGGTGAAAAAAACCGAGAGTCGGGTCGTTCCTGTCGATTTTTTGGGTAAGAATAAGTAGCTTCACGAATTATGCGGGGTCCTTGAGAGATAAAAGCCAATCTTTTTCTTTCAAAAACCAATCAACAAAAATTCCTATTCCAACGCTGATGTCAGTCTTTGGCTCAAAACCAAGCTCTTTTCGCGCTTTTGATATGTCGGCAACAGCTTCTTTGACATCACCAGGCTGCATCGGGAGGTAATTAATCACAGCCTTTACATCGAGTTTCTTTTCAATTAACGAAACGAAATCTTTTAAAGATATCGGGTCTGCACCACCAAGGTTAAATATCTCAACTGTGTATGTATTGTTATCAAGAAGAGCAATGATGCCGGAGATAACATCGTCTATGTAGGTAAAGCTGCGCTTCATATCGCCATTGTTATACACGTCGATTGGATTCCCTTTCAGCATTGCTTTGGTAAATTTGAAAAGTGCCAAATCCGGTCGGCCATATATCCCGTACACGGTGAAAAATCTTAACCCAATCGACTCAATGCCATAGAGAGCATGGTATGAATACGCAAGCACCTCATTTGCTTTTTTTGAAGCGGCGTAAATTGAAATGGGACGGTCGGTCCTGTCGCTTTCAGAAAAGGGTAGTTTTTCGTTGTCGCCATACACCGAACTTGATGATGCGTAAATAACCTTTGAAATCCGAGCGTGGCGCACACTCTCAAATACATTGAGTGTACCGAGGTAGTTTGCATCAACATATGCCCATGGATTCGTGAGGGAATAACGCACTCCTGCCTGTGCCGCTAAATGCACAATAACATCCGGTTTTTCTTTCGTGACAATTCCATGGTACGAATCGTAATCGGCAATAGACGCAAGGTAAAAAGTATACGTGTCGTACTTCGAGAGAATCGCGTTTCTGCGCTTTTTCATCTCGGTATCGTAATAGTCGGTAAGACAGTCAACTCCAATGACCTGCTCGCCGCGCTTAAGGAGCACTCGCGAGAGATGAAAGCCAATAAAGCCCGCCGAACCAGTGATAAGTATTTTCATAGAATATATTTTCCAATGATACCAGAGTCAGACAAAGAAAGTTACCAACCCCTTAATTGCATAAAGGTTGGTCTGTTAGAGTAAGGATTCTTTCCATTTCCTTCCCCACTCTTCGGCGCTAGGAAGGGTGAGTTTCAGTTCACCACGCACCCTAGACTTGAGTACTTCCACCACTTTTTCTCCTAGACGGTCTCGATCAACAACAAAGGCTCCTGCCTCTCGTGCAATACCCACATCAGGGGCGACAACTGGCACACCAGCCGCAAGAGCTTCGACGATGCTTGCGCCCCAACTCTCATGGAGCGAAGTGCAGAGCACGACATCTGCTCTGGCAAGATAGTACATGGGATCTTGCCAGTCTTTAACTTTAAAGCTGAGGTTTTTCTTTCCACGGACCGACTGCACTTGCAACCGATTTAAACGGTCATGCAAACTCCCGGCACCGAGTATCACCAACCCTGCGTCAATGCCTGCTTCATTAACTTTTTTCCATACAGACACAGCTTCTTCAGGGTCTTTTTCTGGCTCGAATCGACCTATCCAGAGAATTGTTTTTTGCGTTTGAGCATCGTGCACAGGAGTAATGCTACGGAACCGCTCAAGTTCGATGAATACTGGCAATACTGCGATTGGCGCGCAGACACCAATCCTCTCCACCTGCTCTTTCAACTTGTGTGATACAACACGAACAGAATCTGCATGTCGTAATATCTTTTTCCCCAATATGCGCCGCAGTGTATTGCCCGCGGTCTCCGCTTCAAAATCAGAATGCACTTGGATGTTTAATTTTGCGCCCCGCAATCGAGCAATGATCCACCCAAAGAGCCCGCGCCAGAATGGGTCTTGTACTGTGACAACATCAAAGTGCCCTTTCGGTACCGAAGGCCATAGACTCCCATGTCCCCAAAAAACGAGAACGAGCTCATTCACCTGTCTCTTTTGAAGCTCAAGTCGGGCATGCGCTTCCGTGCCGGAAATGAAAAGATTCTTATCGCCTGTAACCATTAAAACTCTCATACGTGAGTACGAATGAGCGAAAAGAGTCCAGATGAATGGGTGAGTTTTCCTTTAAACTCAAGTAAGCCGGTATCACGATTAATGGTATTTCTCGGTAGCGTGTAACGGTCAGAGTCTGAAGAGACGAGACCTTCTGTAACGCTTACCCCCGCAATGAAACCCAGCCGTCGAACTACCGCGGCCGAGACGGCAGTATACGCCCCGCGAGGGTATGCGAATGTTGCGCACGTTTTCTTAAGGCGCCTCTCCAATTCCGCACGTGACTCGTTGACTTCTTTTTCTACCTCCTCTTCAGAGAGCGTTGGGAATTCGCGGTGCGAACGCGAGTGCGGTTCAACATCGGCGGATAATGAACGTTCAAGAATTTGAATATTGTTCCAATCCAAGACGGTCTGGGGTTTGTATTCCGAATTATCGATTTCTTTCCCCACATAGTCTGTCGCGACAAAAAACGTCCCGTGGAAGCCATACCTTTCAAGTGTGGGAAGAACCACGGATAGATGTGAGACATAGCCGTCGTCAAATGTAAGGATGATTGTTTTTGGAGGAATAACCTCCCCTCTAGAGAGTATCTCCCCCAAACGCTTGAGACTGATGATTGTGTAGCGCTTTTTAGAGAGAAAGCGCATCTGTGCCTCAAATTGTTCCAAAGAAACGGTGAGGTAGAGGTCACTGTCCCCAATATCATGATACAGCAAAATAACTGCTCGTCTTTTAGGCAAAAACTTACTCGTCATATTGAGTAGTATGTAGAGAAATGACTTGACGATTCGTTTCATATTCAATATTGGTTATATCTCTGATTGGATAATTACCTTAATTCACTGGCAATTTGATCAAGAATGCGCCCTTTATCAAAAAGCTTCAGCCGCTCCGTAGCACCTGATACTATTTTTTTGCAAAAGATCTTGTCGTCTATAACTTTCCTGACAGCTTCGACAAGCGCTTTTTTATTATTATATTCAACGAGCATTCCACTTTTATTATGCTCTATTATTTCAGGATTGCCTCCGGCGACTGTCGTCACCACAGGTACGCCAAGAGACATTGCTTCAAGTATTTGGTGCGAGAAGGTTTCATGCAGGGCATTAAGCACAAACACGTCTGATGCTTGAATGTATCCGAACAATACATCTTGTTTTAATGCCCCAGTTAAGACAACTGCATCTCCGAGCTTTAATGTGCCTATTTTTTTCTCTAAACGCATTCGGTCGGGTCCGTCTCCCACAATGAGGAGCTTTACACGCGGGTATGAACGCTTGAGGACAGGGATAACGTCTATCAAAGTGTCGAATCCTTTGAGAGGTATGAGACGGCCGGCGCTTATCAGAAGAATGCCGTCAAAATGGAGCAATCCGCGGAGCGTCTTTTTATCTTTCAATAACGGAGACGGTTCAGACGCATTGTGAATGACTCGTATCTTTCTTTTTTGTATCCCCCATTGAAAGATAACCTGCTTGATATAGCTGCTCGGGACAATTATTTTTTCGGCACGTTTCGCTATTTCTGTTTGTATTTCCTTATATATGCGGATTTTAAAAGGATACTCTTTATATTTCTGTGAAAAAGAGAGTGGGGATTCGGTAATACGATGTGTATATGAAGCCTGTTCCCACGCGTAATCTCCGGCGATACGGACAAAAAAGCGCTTCTTCAGAAAAAAAGAGGCAAGCGCCGCTGGAAGACCGACACTCACCGGATCAAGGGCGTAAATAATATCGGCGTCTTTCCCTTTCCGTAAAACTTTAAAAAAATAAACGGCGTGACTAATAATCTTGGGGAGGTGCTTGACTTCGCCAAAGCTTACAACTTCAATGTTATATCCGCGTTGTGGAAGCTCAAGAGCGAGCAGCGTGCTGTATGTTGCGGGACCCCCGATGTCCGGCGGATAGAGCGGTGTGGCAAGTAAGATTTTCATGCGTTAATTTTTTTACTGTCAGTCAGGAGCGGATCGAAAAACCGCTTCCGCATTATCGGCGCAATTGTTTTCCAATCATACCGCGCCTCTACAAGCGCTTTCGCATTATCGGTTATCTCACGCCGCAATACAACATCGCTCTCGTAACGAAACACTTGCTTCGCGATTCCTTCCGAGTCTTCGGGGTGGACGGCAAGTCCGGTCGGTTTCACGTCGGAATTATTTTCCGGGTCAAACAAAAAATCAGAGATGCCGCCCTCTTGGGTCGCTATAACCGGCACGCCCGCCGCCATCGCTTCCACAAAAGAGATGCCCATTCCTTCGGAGCGTGAAGGTCTGATAAAGATATCCGATGCCTTAAGATATTTCGGTATATCTTGCTGTTGAACCTCCCCCAGGAAACGAACTCGGTTCATAACTCCTCTCTCCTCTGCAATCCTCTTTAGGGCGGTTTCTTCAGAACCACTACCGAGAATAAGAAAATGGACACGCTGTGGAAGGTGTACGAGCGCTTCAATGACGGTGTCTATGCTATTTTTCTTGACGAGACGCGACGTCGTGATGAGAAAAATAGTGTTTGTCTTTTTATTAAGCGTCTGTTTGAGCAGTTCAAGCTCGCGGCGCGGGTATTCTTTTGAGAATTTTTGAATATCAACCCCATTCGGGATAACCAATGGTTTCCCGCGAAAGCCCATCGTAATCCCCCACTTAGCAAGGTATGTTGAAATTACCTGGAGACAATCTGCTTTCCTGAAGGCTCGAAGAAACAACGGGTATACCGGGAGCATTGTTTTTTTAATATGCCCTATGGAATCGCCTTCTTGGAGCGTCAATCCGTACGGAATATGCGGTTTGAGCGTCTTGAATATTGCCGCAGGCACGCCGGCGCTATGAGCCATTATCGCCCATATCGCCCCATAGCGGTATTTCTTATGAAGCCGAAGAGCGTAGACTGCCGCGGCACATTGATAATATGCTTTATTCAAGTGGAGCGGAAAGCGCTTTAAGTCGCTGATTGAGGGACGGTGGCGGGTAAAACCGATACGATGAATGAGTACGTTTCCAACGCGCTCAACCGGGGAGAGTGTTGAGTCATACCGAAGCGTTATCATATGGAATTCAATGTCGCGCGGCGAAATGCGGTCGGTAATTTCTTTTATTGCGACTTCAGCGCCCCCGACAAACGGATGGTACGCCATTGAAAAGATGAGTATTTTTTTCTTCTCTTTCATGTAGAAATAGTGAGAAACGGGGAAATTATACAATAAAAATGAGAATTAATCAATAATCGTGATGTCCTCGCGGGACTGATAACGTAAAAATAATGCACCGGCAGAGCCGAGAACAATCATTCCCGCGAGCGCAAAAATCCACAAAACCATGCCGGAGTTCCTCTCTTCATTGCGCTCGACTGAAGCGAGAACTGCTCCAATCTGCTGAGTGCCCTTAAAACTATCTGTGTTTTCATTGCTAATATTCTCAAGAGAATCTGGAGAAACAATGGGAACAGACATGCCGACAATTGACCGTTGTGAAGATGGGATATTGGAAATCGGTTTATTCTCGAATTGCGGTTCTGATGATTGCAATAACAAGACGGGTATCCCATTGGGGTACTTTAAAACAAGGTCTTCTTTCTGTGCTGGGCGCAATCCGGTTATCGTTCCAGGGAGCTGTATTTCGTGCTCAGAGAGAATAAGAGTGTGTTCAGGAAGCATAAACGCCGCGGTGCCTGATTCGAGTATCCACCAGGAAAGGTTGAGTTCGTAATCGCCGTAATTCGCGAGCGTAATAACCTCAGACGTCGCCTCCGTAATCGCAATATCCGCCTCTCGTGCGGCAACCGTTACCCTGTCAATTGCTGTATATTCGCCGGATGAGACCTCGAGAGCGACAGTGTAGGTGCCGGGATAACGATAATGGTACAGTACCGATTGCCCTTCCTTCCTCCCTCCATCGCCAAAGCTCCATACGAACCGAGCTCCCGTAAGCGGCTTTCCTTCCAAACCAACCGCTCTTCCTTTAAACTCCGTATCTGCGCCGACGGTTACCGTTCTATCGTCTCCCGCAAACGAAAAAATCTGTGGCTCGACAGGAAAAGAATTCGCGGTTCCGGACGTAATTCCGGAATCATCTCCAGTAATTACGGCGTTATCGTCCGAGTCCTCCTCGGAGGTATTGAGCGTGCCTTCTCCGGGGGTTGGTGCGGCAGAAGACCATACCCCGTCAATCAATTGAAACGAGAGTCCGTTTTTCTTCGCACCAGCATTATCACTATAGGAGACAGAATCAATGATTACTCCACTTTCGTCAATGAGCGTGAGTGTATCGCCCGTATCAGTAAGAGAGAATGACCCGTCAATGACCGTGCCGTTAAAACCTTGATGCGCGCTTAAAAAAGCGTCCGCTTCTTTTGCGACAATCGCGTATGCCCCAGAAGAAATGACGAGCGAACCTTGCCCTCCGTTTTTGGGAGGTTTCTCAAAAATATGATTGCTCCCGTCATTAAATCTCCATTCCGTGATATCAATGTCATTTTCTCCGTTGTTAAAAATCTCAAACCACTCGTGCGCGACTCCTTCTTCCGGCGCGTACATGATTTCTGAAAATATCAAACCTGCGTGTACGGAAAGCGGCACAAATGAAAACGCTGTTAAAAATAAAACCAATATGTAAAAGTTTCTCCCCACAATCCGCTACTCGTCCTTCAACAAGTTTTCTAAAACCTCTTTCGGCACTTCGCGCACATGAGGGGAAACACTCTCCTCTTGCGGTTGTGGTTGTTTGCGCTCTTCCGTTTTTGGCACTTTTATTTCCTCATTGACACTCTTTCCCTCATGCCCTTTTGATTTCTGAGCCGACAAGAGTGCGTCACGAAGAGCGGAACGCTGTTCGGAAGATGGCCCTTTTATATTCTGTCGTTGTTTCAATTTAAGAGTGCTGAGTGAGATAGTGCGTTTTTCCTTTTGCGCATATTGCGGGAGAGCATTGTTTTCTTTCCTTTGAGAATAGGGGCGGGGCTTTTGCTGTGCCACCTCTTGAACGTCTCTCCGGCTTTCTCTCCGACCGTCCCTTTGACCTTCTTTTTCGGAAAGCGGTATGCTCTTCCGCTCTTCTCTATCGCCCTGTCTTCGCATTGATTTCACAGGCACAACTTCCTCTTTTTTATTCCGCTCTCGTATGGACTCCTCAATTTTTTGGCGGGACCGCCCGAAGGTATCTCGTGAAGATTTTATAATTTCTTCTTTAAAGGTAACCTCCGGCTCCTTGATGGGCGGGAGTGTCGTTGCCGAGAAAGGCGGAGAGCCAACGCCGTCAATCATGAGTGTGAGGTAAATTTGTGCGAACCCGAGACTCACCAAGTCTTCTTGCGTAAATTTCGGCTTGAAAATGATTTCGAGCATTTCAGCATCAAGCGGACCGATTCGAAACGCGATAGTCGTGCCGACGTTCCCGAAGACCGCGTTTCGCACGTTCTCTTCCATCTGTTCAACGTATTGATGCGCAATGGTAAGCGCGAGCTTATATTTGCGTGCCTCTGAAAGAATATCGGCGAACGAATCGTTCGCGATTGACTGAAATTCATCGACATAGAAATAAAACGGCGGAAGCTTCGCCTGTACGCTTGCCGGCTCGTCGGCGCGGGACATCGCCGAGAGGTAAATTTTCGTCGTAAGCATGCTCCCCAAAAGGTCGGCATTCGTCTCCCCCATTCGCCCTTTCGAGAGGTTTGCGATGAAAATCTTTTTGTTGTCCATGATTTCCCGCATGTCAAAACTCGACTTCGGCTGTCCAATGATATTGCGAATTAAGGGGTTGCTGGTGAATTGTCCGATTTTATTTTGGATTGCCGGTGTTGCTTCCTGCGTGTAACGGTCCGTGTATCCGGCAAATTCTCCTTCCCAGAAATCTTTCACGATAGGGTCGGTAATGTAGTTAACTACTTTTTTCCTGAAGACTTTGTTCACCAGCATTTTATTGACGTCAAGGAGCGTTGAGTCCGGGTATTCAAGGAGTGCGAGGAGCGTGTTTGAGAGAATGTACTCCATTCGTGCAGACCACGCATCAACCCAAATCTTCTGAAACGCACTCATGAGACCGGAGACAACGAGGTGTCGTTTGTCGTACCCAACGTCTTCCATTACGTTAAATGCCACCGGGTAGTCCATGTCAAATGGGGCAAAGTAGACGACATCAGAAATGCGGTGTTTCGGCACGTAATCGAGAAGCTTCTCGGCAGTCGAGCCGTGCGGGTCGATAAATCCAACCCCTTGTCCATGCTGGATGTCCTGTATTGCCATGTTCTCAAGAAGCGTCGACTTCCCCATGCCGGTCTTTCCGATAATGTACATGTGCTTGCTTCGGTCGCTCGATTTGATACCGAATGCTTGCTTCTTACCGCGCGCATCAGTCGCTCCGATGTATGTAACATAGTCAAGATTCATCATAGTGCTAGTATACCCCGTGAGATAAGTAGTCCCAAATATATCGCAATTTTCCTTACTCCTTATCAGGACAGCGTTAAGTATTCTGTCGTTTATATCTCATGGAGTATAACGCATCCAAATGTGGGACTTTAAATTCCTGCCGATTCGTCCGCTCGGAGTGTCTCTTTTATATATCGATTGCTTGGGTCCCCCGCCTCGCCCTATGGGCTTTGGCGGGCAGGCGCCGAATCCAAAGACGGCTCTAATGCTGACGTCGTATAGACATTAGAAGGATTCCATAACATCCAAGAGCTGAGACCGGCGTCGTAGGTTGCCTGTATCTGCGCCCTCACCTCCTCAGCGCCGTAATCCCCTCCATAATCGAAATCCTGAAGCCACGGGCGGAGTTTTGAAGGAGTTGAGCTCGCCATAATCATCCGCTCGACACCTTTAAGCATTGAAAAATTCACGACGCCGTAGACATGCTCGTTCGGGTTCTCCCAGCCATTGAATCCTTTCGGGTAGTGCGACGGGTAGACCATCGGCGCAATGTAGTCAAAATACGGCGCCGCGTACTCAAGAACCTGCCCGATATTCAGGTCGTCGGGATTTGTCATCGTCATACCAAAAAGGTCGGCAGAGAGGACCGCGCCCGTGGGTTTCAAGCGGTTCTGAAGATACGCGAAAAATTCCCGGAGTACTTTTGCCTTTCCAGTATCCGGGTCAGCGACAATCATTTCTTCGCTGAACGGATAGTAAATATCGTTCATATTTCCGTCAGAAGGAAACCGAATGTAATCAAAATTAAGCTCGTCAAATCCAAGCGTGTAGGATTCCTCTCCAATCGCGACGATGTAATCCCAAAATTCTTTCGCTCCGACTTCAATAAAAGAAAGCCCTTTGTAATCTTTCCACACCGCGTTTATGTCGCTTGAGCGCTTGACTGCCAAATCAGGGCGGAGCTTCGTGTAAAACGGGTCCTGAAACACCGTAATCCTTCCGATGACGTAGATATTTTTTTCATGGAGCGCGCCGATAAACTCTTGCAAGTCAGGTGCGCGACATCCCTCTCCGATGTTAGCTTTAAGAAGAGGATGTTGGCTTTCAAATATGAGGGTTCCGCTATAATCTTTAATGTCAATAACCACGGAGTTGAGTTCGGTATTTTCAATCAATTTCACTAACGAGTTGCGGATCGATGGAGTTCCTGCGACGCACTGCGTCAGGTAGATTGCTTTAACCGGCTCCGGCGTGTTTTGATGAGTGACAACAAATGTTTCTTCTTCTATAGTGCTTTCTTCCCCAGAGAGCACGGGAGGTTGGGA
>JACPLB010000006.1 GCA_016186705.1 Candidatus Kaiserbacteria bacterium
AAATTTCTTCTCCTGAAATATCAAGGACGCCCGCTCGCGACTCAACCGAAAACGAAAGGTCCTTGTACCGCTCCCACGCGCGCTCAAGACTCTGTCGCGAGACCATGAAAACCGTCACTTCGTAGCCGAGCCGCTCAAGCTCCTTCAAGAGCAGCACCACTTCTTTTTTCTCCGGTGCACGGACGCCGACGGAGAGTTTCTTCCCGATTTTGTGAAACGCCGCCATTTCAAAATTACGCGCATCCTCTTCCTTAATGAGCCGGAGCGCGTCGGTGCTGATGGAGACCTGCGAGAGGTCAATGTACCCGACGCCGTATTTCCCCGAGAGGATGCGGGCGAGTTCTTCCTCTTCGTGCTCGTACAGCTCCTCTACTTTTTCCTCCCGTTCTTTGTCTTGAAATGTAGCCATTCGTGGCTTTATTGTAGTCTTTTTACGGGCTTGCCACAAACATATTCCGTTGGACAGAGGCATTGACTTTTTGTATGACTTGTGATACAATCAAGAAAGATGAAAGGGGGTGCCATCATGCGCACCGCATTCAAACGTATTTTTGTGGTGGCGTTCATACTCCTCCTTGGAGCGTGCGCTTACCCTCGTTACGACTCGGGTCCGCCTCGTCTGTCGCCGGCACTCGACAAAAAGCTGTCGAACTCCGAATGTGTTCTGGAGTTTGGCAATCGCGTCGGCGCCGAGGTGTTGTGCAAAAATACCGTGAAGCTCACCATGCAAGAATCCACGGAGCTCACGGAGTGGACTCTCAAATACGAGAGGTACCTACTTCAACAGTCCGGTCTCGGTTACAACAACGATTACAACGGATTCCTCACCATTCGGTCGGGGTATCCACACGTCATCACCCGAGGGCGTTACGATCGTCGGCTCTACGGCGGTCCAAAATACACCCACCGGCTCTACGAGAGCGGCACTATCCATCAAAGCTGGGGAATCAGCACCAGCAGGCGCTGGTAGCAGACCAGCGCAAATTCAACACGGCGGGCAGACCACATTGGTCTCGCCCGCCGTTTTCTTTTGTTATTGTAAAGAAAAACCGGGAAAGAAGCGTTTTATATAACGAGTGGTAAAATAGACGCATGGATGTAAAAAAGCTGTCAAAGCACGACATGGCAAAAGAAGCCGCTCGCATGATGGGCACGCTCTCTCCCCGAAGAACAGCCACAGTCCTTGGTCTCTACGGCGACTTGGGAGCGGGGAAGACAACCTTTGCGCAGGCGCTTGCCCGAGTATTTGGTATTAAAGAAACCGTCACGAGTCCGACGTTCGTCATTATGAAAACCTACGCGCTTCCGAAAAGGAAGACTCATTTTAAACATCTCATTCACATTGACGCGTACCGGCTTAGGGGGAGTAGCGAGCTCACAAAGCTCGGATGGGAGACGCTCCTCAATGACCCCGCGAATCTCATCGTGATTGAATGGGCGGAGAAAGTTGAGAGTATTCTCCCGAAAAACACAAAGAAGATTTGCCTCGACGTTGTGGACGAAAAAACGCGAGCGCTTTCATACAAGAGCTAACCATGAGCTGACTATGCCAAAAAAAATCAAGCCGCAGACGCAATCAAAAGAGAGTGAACGAAAAAAGAGGAAACTCGTACTACTTGACGCGCATGCGATTTTGCATCGAGCGTACCACGCACTCCCCGATTTCTCCTCGCAAAAAGGAGAGCCGACCGGCGGGCTCTACGGGCTTGTCTCCATGCTCATGAAAATCATCCAGGAGCTTAAACCCGACTACCTTGTCGCGTGCTACGACCTTCCCGAGCCGACGTTTCGCCACGAGGTGTACGAGGAATACAAGGCGGGGCGGGCAAAAGCGGACGAGGAACTGGTGCTTCAAATGGTACGCTCGAAAGATATATTCAAGGCATTCAGCATACCGATATACGAGAAGCCCGGCTACGAAGCGGATGATATTCTCGGGACCATTGTTGAGACAGTGAAAAAAGAAAAGAACCTCGAAGTCATTATTGCTTCAGGAGACATGGATACGCTCCAGCTTGTTGATAAAAAACGGGTGCGGGTCTACACCCTGCGAAAAGGCATTACGGATACGGTGCTCTACGACGAACAGACAGTCATGGAGCGTTTCGGTTTTTCTCCGTCGCTCCTTCCCGATTTCAAAGGGCTTCGCGGCGACCCGTCGGATAACATTATCGGCGTCCCGGGCATCGGAGAGAAAACCGCCTCCCTTCTTGTACAGCACTTCGGCTCGATAGAAAATATCTACAAAAAACTCAAGACGGATAAAAATGCATTTGAAAAAGCGGGCATTAAGACGCGCGTTATTTCGCTCCTTGAAGAGCACGAAGAAGAAGCGCTCTTCTCAAAGATGCTCGCGCTCATCAAGCGGGACGCTCCGGTATCGTTCGTCCTTCCTTTGAAGAAATGGCGTGACGAACTTAATCAGGAGAAAGTGCTCGCGCTTTTCAACGAACTTTCGTTCCGAACGCTCGCCGACCGCTTCAAGAGCGCATTCAGTACTCAACTTACGCTTGCTCCCGAAGAAGGAAAGACAAAAGAAAAAATTCATCCGACGGAACTCAAGGAAACAGCGGTCGCGCTCTGGCTCCTTCGCTCTGACATGACGAACCCGTCCCTTGAAGACATTCTCCGGTTTGCGAAGGCGGAAACTTTCGCCGGCGCGAAGATGAAAATATTCGTGCAGTTGAAAAAAGAAAAACTTGAAGAGGTGTACGAAAAAATCGAGCACCCCCTTATCCCCATCGTTGAGCGGATGAATGAGGTCGGCATCGCGATAGATATTCCGTTTCTCAAAGAACTTTCAAAAGAGTATCACGGAGAGCTCTCGAAAATAGAAAAACGCATTTACAAAAGGGCAGGGGAGAAATTTAACGTCAATTCTCCGAAGCAACTCGGCGGGGTCCTCTTTGAAAAACTCGGTCTTTCGGTTAAAAACCAAAAAAAGACCGGCACGGGACAGAAATCAACGCGCGAGTCCGAACTTGAGAAGATGAGGGGACTCCACCCGATTATCGAAGACATTCTCTCATACCGCGAACTCCAAAAACTTCTCTCGACCTACATTGACAACATTCCGAACATGGTCGGGAAAGACGGACGTTTACACGCGGAGTTCCTTCAGACGGGAACGACGACCGGGAGGATGGCGTCACAGAACCCGAATCTCCAGAATATTCCGATTAAAACGGAACTCGGAAGGAGAATCCGCCATGCGTTTATTGCGGAGAAAGGGTATACGCTCCTTGCATGCGACTATTCCCAAATTGACCTGCGAGTCGCGGCGTTGCTCTCAAGGGATGAAAAGCTGACGCAGATTTTCAAAGACGGTGGCGATGTGCACACGGCGGTCGCGGCGGAAGTCTTCAACGTGCCTCCCGAAGAAGTCGACAACGAACTCCGGCGGCGGGCGAAGGTCATCAATTTCGGCATTATCTACGGTATGGGTGTAAACGCGCTCCGCCAATCGCTCGGGCCGGAGACAACGACGCGCGAAGAAGCTCAGAGATTTTACAACGATTACTTTAAGCAGTTCGGAACGCTCGCAAGCTACCTTGACCGGGTCAAGGCGCATGCCGCCCGGACGGGGCATACGGAAACGTACTTCGGCAGGCGACGCTCTTTTGAAGGTATCAGGTCATCCATTCCATATATCAAGGCGGCGGCGGAGCGGATGGCAATTAACGCGCCGATTCAGGGAACCACGGCGGACATCATTAAAATCGCAACCGTGCGGGTCAATTCGTATCTTGAGGAGAAGAAACTCTCGGACAGCGTCCGTCTTCTGCTTCAGGTTCATGACGAGCTTGTCTATGAAGTGAGAAAAAGCGTCGTGGGGGAAATTGCTCCCGAGATACGCCGCATTATGGAATCGATTACCCCGGAAAGCGAGACCGGAGGGTTTCTTTTTACCGTTGACATGTCTTTGGGAGACAATTGGGGCGATATGAAGTCGTATAATACAAAAACATGATTTACGCACTCTATGGAAATGATACGCACACGTCGCGTGAGAAACTCCACGCGCTCTTGCATACGCTCTGCAAAAAACGCCCGCGGGCAGAATGTTTTCATATCACATCAGAAAATAGGGAAACATACAATATACAGGAGCTCATTGTCTCCCGCGGGCTCTTTGAAGAGAAATACATTGTTGTGCTCGATGGTCTTCTTGAGGCGGGAGAGACACGGGATGAACTGCTCTTACTTCTGAAGGATATGAAAGAGTCGGAACATATCTTTATCTTTCTTGAAGAGACGCTTGACGCGAAAACGAGAGAGAAATTTGAGAGACACGCGGAGAAAATTCAGCAGTTCCAAACAACGGGAGGAAAGAAAAACAGGTTTAATGCATTTCTCCTCACTGACGCTTTTGGGGAACGCGACCGGAAAAAGCTCTGGACGCTCCTGCAGAGGGCGAAGCGGGAAAATGTCTCTGATGAAGAGATCCACGGCATCCTTTTCTGGCAGGTGAAAAATATGCTGATTGCGAAAGAGACGCGAAACGCGAAAGAGTCGGGACTTAACCCCTTCGTCCATAAAAAAGCGTCCCAGGCACTCTCTCGTTTTTCCGAAAAGGAACTCGAAACGCTTGCAAAAACGCTTGTCTCTCTCTCGCACGACGCCCGCCGGGGAGTGCATGAGTTTGACACTGCACTTGAACGATTTGTTCTAAGTGTCTAATTTGTTTTTTCTAGCATTCAACATTTAAAGACATTTAGTGTCTTTAAATTATTTTTTTCCTTGAATCACCATACAAAACTAGTTGTTTCATATCCCATACAAGATAACGTAATGCTGAATATTCATCAGGTCCAATTTTGCTTGTCAACAATCTTTGTATGTTTTTGAGGAACTCTTGTTTACCGCGAGATACTGCTTCACCTGCCATGTGACCTTTAAAAAGTGAAATAACTATTGCATTAGAAGGATCAAGAAATATAGCAGCAACTCTATCTTCCAAGGGTCTTGTGCGATGTTTCTCTAAATAGATAAAAGCAAAGTCGTCATTATAACCAATGTATGTTGTATCTTTATTTTTACCAACCTCTTTACCAAGAATACGTGCGGATTGGCACGATACCGCATAAGTTACTTTCCCTTTAAGAACATCTGAATCTTTCCCTGCTTCTAATAGAATCTCATCATCTCCATTTCCGGCAACTTTGGTTGTATTACCGTGTCCATTAAGTACAATATACGATAAGTTTCTCTTAGAGATCACACTATGGAACTCTTTTCGGTTTGCACGAGTACGATGTAAATCAATAATAGAAAACTTCTTACTTTCTATAAAAGGGAAACACTGTTTTATCCAAGAGGATAGATATCTAGTTGTATAATCATATTCTGGTCTAGTTACCAGAAAACGCTGTATCATACAATATCCCCTCCTTAAGTCCTTGGAGAAAAGTCATTTCAATTTCTACCATTTTTTTACCAATCTCATTTTTTTCACGAACAGACTTAATTAGATTCTCTTTCGTAAAATCACCACTTGATCCAACAGAAACAACAGCGCCGGCGGGTAAGGTTTCCAAACGGTGTATTACCAATTCAGTGACACTATTATCGTAAATGAACTCTTTATTCATAGATAAATCAAATTATTTTCAATTCAATCAGATTTTTAACAATTTCTTTTCCTGTTTCTGTTTCTGAGTTTACCTCCAAGAATGCAACATTCCAAGTAATAGGTTTATTTTGTAATACTAAAACGACCTCATTTCTTAGGTTTATTGGAAGGTTAGAATATACCTTTATGAATCGATCTTTATTTTCCATGAGACGACCACTTTAAGAAGTATACATTACTCTTTCAGTAGTAAAAAGTCCATATCCTTATAAAATTTTTGTCCGCCCAGTAGGACTCGAACCTACGACCCACTGCTTAAGAGGCAGTTGCTCTACCAACTGAGCTATGGGCGGATATACTCTAATCTTAATTATCTCTATATTATACCTATCTGCGCAGCCGCTCGGATTTTACCCCGCTGTCAGCGGGTAACTGAGCCCCGCCCGAACGACTGCCATCGTTCAGTCGGGCGGGTATGGGCGGATGAAATAGCTTTTAGCTATTAGATATGAAATACTAATACAATTTTCTGGTCTTGAAAAGGTTATTAAATTTTCACTGAAAGCTAAAAGCTAAAACCTAGAAGCTGTCTACAGAGGAAGGTCAACGGCGGGAGCCCCCGCGCCGGTAAAGAGAAGCGAAAGAAAGATAACAAAGAGAAGCGCGTAGACGACTTTTTCGTGTTTCGCGACGAGAGGATATTTGTTTTTAAACCACAGAAGTTTCAGCGTGAAAATCATGCCGAGGAGCGCCATAACTTGCGTGAGAAATCCGGCGATAAGAAAAAGCCCGAGGAGCATTTCGACAAGCGCGAGCGTGACCGCGATTGCCTTTCCTGCCGATGAAAATTTTTGTGAGAGTTCCCGCACGAGCTCCATCCGCTCTTCTCCAAAGTGCCGGTAGCCGCTGTAAAAGAAAAAGATGCCCGCCGTAAGCCGCAGAAAAAGCGGTGCGAAGATACCGAAGGTGAGCAATGACGGAAATACACTAAGCATAATACTTATAGCATACCACGTTGACTCTCTTGTGTGCCCTAGATACTGTGTGAAGAATGGATACTGTCGCTATTTTCCACGATGTGAGAAGTGCCTACAATGTCGGTTCTCTTTTTCGCACAGCGGATGGCGCTCACGTCGCGAGGATCTACTTGACTGGCTACACGCCCGCCCCTACTGACCGATTCGGGAGGGAAGTACACATGATTGTAAAAACGGCGCTCGGCGCGGAAAAAGCTGTCCCGTGGGAGAAGGGGGACATCGTACCCGTCATCAAACGCCTGAAGAGTGACGGGTACCGTGTTGTTGGCGTTGAACAAACTCCTCGCGCGGTTTCCTATCGCACCGTAACATTCCCCTCAAAAACGGCATACCTCTTTGGGAATGAAGTTGGAGGACTTCACGACGAGGTACTGAAGCTCTGCGACAGCGTTATTATGATTCCAATGGGAGGCAAAAAAGAATCTCTCAATGTCGCGGTTGTCGCCGGTATCATCCTTTTTCACTTTGCCGCCGGGTAAGGTCAGTAGGAGAAGACGTCAACGGTCTTTCCGTTTTCATCAAGGAGCCGAATGATGTCGCGCTGTCCCCATAATTCGGTATCGTATTTTAAATAGACGCGCCACTCCGGTGTGAAAAAATCAGCGTCAGTGCGATGGTTTTTCACGCAGGTATTGTAATTTATCTTCTCGGTGATGAAGAGGTGGCACGAATCGGGGAATGCGTCGGGAAGCGCGTCAAGCGGCATAGTGCAACGAGATATGTTTTCTATAAAGGAGAGGCATTGCCCTCCAAAAAGCGCCGCGTCGTCATTCGCAAACCGAAGTTCGTCTTCCGCAAGCGGACATTGCTTCGTGATAGGAGGAGTAAAATCCTGAAATTGCTCAAAATACCCCGAGCACTTATTTATCTGAAATGACGTCCCGATGGGGGAGTGCCCGGTAAGAAGATACACTTTATCGCGCGGAGAAAGGACAATCGCCTGCTCGATATTCACGTCTCCGGACGTCGAGACTTTTGTCGCTTCGGGAATAGTAACCACCTTTTTGGTAATCATGCTCTGGAGACTCCATCCCGTTATGGATATCGGTTTCTTAAGGGTCTGTGAAGTCTCAAGCGCGATGTATTCCTCTTTGGGGTCTGTTATTTCAAGTGGCCCTTCCGATTTTTCAATGGCAATAAGCCCTTGATAGGGAGACGGTTCTCCGAAGTCTCGTGCGTCTCCGAACTCCTCGCGTATGCGCTCATATTCCCTGTCAATGTCAGTATTTGCTCCTTCGCCTCGCTGTATCGGCGTAAAAAAACTGTCGATGCTTGAAATCACACCTTCTCCCCGGGATATATTTTGAAATCCGAGAACCCCTTCTTCCGTGCCTTGGGACGGTCCCCCCGAGAGCACCCACAGAACGCCGAGCATAAGCACAATGCCCGCGACAAGTATGAGGTCGTTTCCAGCGCCTCCCCGCCCTCCTTGATATCCCTTCCTCTCTTTCATAGGGCTATAATACGACGCTCACCGAGCTTTGTTAAGGCGTCTCAATTCTTCCCGAACGACCGTTGCATCGCTCCACGGAATTTTCTTCCCGCGAGCTTCCATGATGTAAGGGTCGGTGCCTTTTCCGGTAATAAGGACGACAGTGTTCCTGGGCGCTTGTGCGGCGCGCGAAAGAGCTTCGCGAATTGCCCCCCGTCTGTCCATAATGATAGTCGGCGATTTTTTCATTCCCTTCACCATTTCATTGACGATGCTCCGCGGGTCTTCATCGTACGGGTCTTCGTTTGTGAGAACGACGCTCTCACAGTACTCCTCGGCGATGCGCGCCATCTCAGGGCGCTTCCACTTGTCGCGACCTCCGCCGGTGTTCCCGAGAACGCAGATTTTCTTTTTCTCTTTGAATGTCTGATAGAACTTTTCAAGGGAGTCCGGTGTATGCGCGTAATCAACGACAACATCAAACACCTGACCCTCCTCTATATGTTCAATTCGTCCGGGTATTATCTTGACGCGCTCAATGCCGCGCTTGATGACGTCCGGCGCAATATCAAGATATTCCGCAAGTTTTACCGCAGCAAGAATATTCATTACGTTCATCTTTCCCTCAAGCGGTGAGTCAATCTCGATGTTTTTGTAGGACATAGAGAGTCCTCGTGAAGTCTGTGTGTACGAAATGTCCTTGAGCGAGTAGGGAATCTTTGTTACGCGCGAAACTGCGAGAAAATCTTTTCCGTGCGGGTCATCTGTGTTTGCGATAATGACCGTATCTTTTTTTGAAGACTTTTCAAGTGCTTCTTTCAACTTTAATTTTGCCGCGAGATACTTTTCAAAAGAGCCGTGCGACTCAATGTGCTCGCGGGCGATGTTTGTGAATATGAGTGCATCAAGGTCAATATATTTGTGACGGAATTGCCGGACACCTTCGGATGTCATTTCTATAATCGCGTGCGTACACTTTGCCTGCACCGCTTTTCTCAAGAACCTTTGAACAAAAAATCTCCCGCGTAGCGTCATCTTATACATATTTCTCTCTGTCCGCGCTCCGATACTAAATCGGAGTGTGTTAAGAAGCGCGGTTGTATACCCGGCTTCTTTCAAAACAGCATCGACAAGCTCTGAAGTCGTTGTTTTGCCCTTCGTTCCAGTCACCACAATAACCGTTATTTTTTTGCTCGGGAACCGATACACAATCGGAGCAAGTATCGCAAGAAGATAATGATATATCGGCTGTCCGAAACGATATATTTTTTTCGGTATGAGTTTTTCTATAAACCTCAGCGCATATTCAAGCCAACTGCGTTGTGTTCCAATACTACCCATTGCCAAGTGTTTTAAGAGCATGTGTTAAGCGTTTCCCAGTGTCTTTAATATCTTTTGGCACTGACCTAAGTGCCTCGCGAGCTTCTTTTTTTGAGTAACCCAGTGAGAGAAGCGCCTCAATCGCTTCAGTATCTCCGGAATGAATGCCGGTCTCTCCATCCCCGAGCGTTGTCATCTTGTCACGAAGCTCAATGACGATTTTCTCCGCGCTCTTTCTCCCGATGCCGGAGACTTTCGTGAGGTACGTCGTGTCTCCCTGTATAATTGCGGAGGAAAGCGTCTCTACCGCCTCAAGGTTCATGATGGCGAGCGCGGATTTCGGGCCGATGCCGGAGACCGAGATGAGCATTTCAAAGAAAGACATTTCCCGTTCGGTCAAAAATCCGTAGAGGTCAAGAGAGATTTCGCGAACGGCAAGATGTGTCCACAGCACGACTTCTTTTTTCTGTTTTGAGAGAAGTATTGCCGCTTCTCGGGTCGTGTGGACGAGGTAGCCAACACCGGAGACGTCAAGAATGGCGTAATCAACGCCATGCGCCGAAACGGAACCTTTCAATTGGGCAATCATTACACTTCATCATACCGCAAGTTTCGATTGAGGAGGAGCGGGAGAAAGGACGTTCTGTCTGTTTGCATAAAAAGTCCAAACCTGCTATATTTTTCTGACTTTAACGTGTCGTTTTTCAATTTCACCTAAAAGCTAACCGCTAAAACCCAAAACCTGATCCAATGGCAAATACCGCGTCGGCAAAAAAAGCTCTCCGAAGCTCGCTTAAAAAGCGGGTATTTAATGTGCGCCGGAAGCGGGCGATGCGCGACGCTGTGAAAGACATTGGCGTTCTCATCGCGCAAAAAAAGAAGAAAGAAGCCGAAGCGCTCCTACCGCAGGCGTACAGCGCGATTGACAAGGCGCAGAAGCGAGGAGTCATGAAGAAAAACACTGCCGCCCGCAAAAAATCCCGCCTCGTTGTGCGCATCAGACGTATCTCATAACCAAGTCCCCTCGCCAGGAATCGAACCTGAATCGCAAGCTCCGCAAGCTTGCATTTTATCCATTAAACTACGAGGGGTATTTTTCTCGCTATTTCCCGTACTTCTGAAAGTGCGGAGTCCATTACCCGCCTGAAGGCAGGCGGGAACTACGGGAGTGTTCGGCACTACTCTACCATATCTTTTTTGATTTCTCCTACCCGGTTTTTGATTTTTCGAGGCAGTACAATTCGTTCGCAAAAGTTAACAAGAAAAACCGTTTTGTGTCCCCGTTATAAACAATCTTATTGGTTATTCTCTCTATCGCCTGAAAAAATCCTGTCATCTTTCCAGTTTCGAGATTTATCTCATACAGCCGTCCATCATTTGAACCGATGTACACACGGTCATTTATAACGACGGGAGAAGCAAAAATCCTCCCGTTTGTTTTAAATTCCCAATTTATTTTTTTTGTATTAAGATTTATACTGTACAATTTTTTGTCGAGCGACGAAAAATACACATTATCTTTGTAAATAACAGGTGTCGAGTATATTCCGAATTCCGCTTGATAGAAAAAAGTTTCTCTACCGGTTTTGATATTAACAACATATAATTTCCCCTCAAAATTTCCGAAAATAACTGTATCTCTTTTTTCATCAAATACCAACGAAGATTTTATTTCCCCTTTTGTTTGGAATTTCCACAGAAGCTTTCCGTTTTTCGCGTTGTACATATATACGATGGAATCGTTGCTTCCAATCGCGACCAATCCTTTTGATTGTGAATAAGCGGGGGAGCAATGTGTATATTCCGCTGTTGTATGTTCCCATTTTTTCTCTCCTGTCTTTAAATCAAGCGCCGCAATCCCACCCTTTTTACCCCATAAGCCGAATTCAAGTCCAATAAAAAGAAGTCCCAAATCAGGAGCAATCGTAGGGGAAGAGCCGACCCAATCAGCTTCCATAAAAATCCACTTCCTTTTTCCGGTTTCTGTATTTAAAGCGTATACATTTCCGTCATACGCTCCGAAATATACAATGTCGTTATATACAACCGGAGCCGAAAATATGCTTTTCCCGCGTGCGCCGATGCCGACTTTGTACTTCCACGCAACCGAGCCGTCTTTCTGATTGAGAGCCCAAAAATTTCCGTTGTCGCTTCCAAAATAAATTTTTTCTTTATCAAACACTGGGGTTGACTTGGGCAGAACGTAAAAATAATTCGGGTTTTCGCTTTTAAAACACCACTTAATGTTGAATGCATGCCCCAAAAATTTCTTTTCCGTGTCGACTTTTTCAAACTCGAGTCCGAAATCAGTAATGGGGAACAATGAAGTAAGAACAACATTTCTCTTTTTCAAAAAATCATAGTATTCAAGGTCTCTGTAACGTATTAAAGTAAATACTTCAATAATGTTTTTCTCTAAACTCTCAAGAACCTCAAGCTGATGTATGACCGACTTCCCGCTGTTTATAAGGTCATCAATGATAATAATTTTTTCATCATTTGGCTTTCCTTCAACTATTTGAAGTAACCCGCTTTTTTTTCGTGACTTTCTGACGAAGAAACCGTTTACAGGTTTTTTTTTCTCGACGCTTTTCATCACAATCGCAGTAACAAGTGGGATTGCCCCGACTTCAAGTCCGCATACTTGGAACGGATATTTATTCTCATATTTCTTCCAAAAAATTTCCGCAATAAGGTTTATATGCTCCGGAACTAATACAATTTTCCTAAAATCAAAAAGCCAATTTCTTTCTATTCCGTTGCGAGAAAGAATTTTTTGCTGACCTTTCGTAACAAAAGCTTCTTTTTGTATAACTCTCTTCAACTCTGCCTCCAGCATTTCTTAATTGTGATACTAAAATCTCAAAATATCCAATAAATAAAAATTAGACACTATAAACAGATTTTTTGAAGTTTTTAAAGAACATCTTGTTTTGTGGCATCAATAAAAACATCTGTTTTCCCCGCTTTGGTCAATTGCATATTAGAAACTGCTCGTATAACAATCCGCGTTGCTTTTCCTAACAATCTTTCCAACGTTGCCCGTACATGACGCTCCGTTGAAGAAGTATAAGTATCACCTTTAACAAAAAGAAATTCAACATGCTCCTCGGACATCTTTTTTATTTGCCACTGAAGGATGGCGTTTACATACTTGCTAATGAGACCGTTTACGTCTCCGTAATAAAGATTTTTTATACCGAAACGGAGAGTGCGCTCTCTTCCAGCGACAGTAAATAATGGCGTTGCCAGTCCGCAAGAACATTTTCTTCCATGAATCACTCCGCGGTCGCCAACCTCATATCGTATGAAGGGCATAACCTTGTTAAAAAGATTGGTAATGACGATTTTCCCCTCTGTTTCCGGAGGAAGCACATTGCCGTTCTCATCAATGATTTCTAAAATCAAAGACTCACTGCTTAGATGGAACCCGCTATGTTCTCTGCACTCAATACCGATTGTCCTCAGTTCTTCTGTTGAATAGCGGTCATACACTTCGCATAAAAGAGTTTCTCCTATAAAATGGCGCTGGTCTTTTGTAAGTATTTCCCCCATAGTTGAGCAATACGGGAATGAAATCTTTCCAACCATATTATGTTTTCGCACCACAGTGCAAAATTCTATGATTTTTGATACAAATCCGAAAATTGCTTTCGCGCGCAGCGCCCGCACCTGCTCAAGTGTTTCTCCAGGTTTTGAACGCAACTGTTCAGTGTGAACATAAATTCCCGGAAGGTCAAACCACTTTCTATCTCCCATCTTCACTACATTTGTCGAAAGTATCTTATCGAAGGGAATCCCATCCCACTCAAGGAATCTCCATCTTTTGGCAATCACATATAGCCGCTCTATGTCGTGAGATCCGTCTCCCGACGCCGGGAAAATAAACCGAAACGGAGTTCCGGTTGACCCAGATGTAGACAGCCATTCGTACGGATAAATCGGAGAATAATTATACACATATTTATCCGGTGTACTTTCCAAAAACGTTTTTTTGGAAACAGTCGGTAGTAAACACAAATTACTCATTTTTTGGACAGTTTTTTTTGTTATGCCTCGTTCTTTCCACAATATTCTATAAAGAGGTATATGTTCATACGTATGACTCACAAGCCGCCTAAAATGTACTGACTGCCAAAGTTTTATTTGCCACCCAGGCAGTGCGTGAACATTATTCCAAACAAGAAATTTTAATTTTTCGTAAGATAGCATTTGTTGAAAGCTTAAAAAACTAAGCCACATTAGTCACTCGTATATGTATTATATATATTGAAACGCTTGAATTATGAACTACTGTGTATAACTTGACAATCATATACAAATAGTATATAATTAAAAAAGAAGGTTTAAAGCTTTCAGGCTTAACCAAACCCAAACAAGGCAGAAATGTAGGAGAATTCAAATGCTCGGACGTTATGGACGATTTCTCGCTGTTTCTTTCGCACTCCTTCTTCTCGGGGCTTGCGCTTCTGAAAGTGGACGGTCAAACGACAAATCATCGTGTTACAACACGTCGCCTCTTCCTGAGGAGGCAAGCGTCATCGTTCCTCCCGGACAAGATGTGCCGGGAGAATTCGCCAGGTTCAGCGGAATCTGGACGGACGGACGCTGGAGTGCCTGGGGCTTCGATGATGCTACGGGCCCTCTGTGCACTACTCTCGTCGTGTCAGAAGTCAACAAAGACGGTTCGGCATCGGTCATCTACAGCTGGGGAGACGCGCCCTCTTGGGGTATCACTAAAGGCTGGGTACGACGGGATGCTCGAATTGTCGAAAACGAGATGCTCGTCAAGTTTTACCGCGGTGCAAGCGTGTTGTACGTTCTCCAGACGGAGAATTCACCACCGGTTCTCAAGGCTACACGGACAGCAGGTCCTGAGTACGGATGGCTCAAGACATTCGCGACCTTGAAGAAGTAAAGTAAATAAGGAAGTCTTTAACGAACAAACTTGGCGGAACCGTTGGTTCCGCTTTTTTTTAAATATGATTCTGAAAAGAGACAGGAGACGTCATATATTTAAAGTGTATAGATAGCGCTATCTTCCAACAACCGTCATATACAAGGAAGATTCGTCCTCATCATTAATATCTAAGAGAGTGTTCATTTTTTGATTATCAAATCCCGCAAGCGGGCAGTATTTTACTCCGAGAGATTCTGAAACCAGAAGCAAGTTTTGCACCATATGTCCCATCTCCGTAAGAATTATATTATATCCAAAATCCTGATATTTTATAAAGTTTCTGTCCCATACAGTGGTTATGACAAAAACTACTGCAGCATCTCTCGCCCATACATAGCCAAGCGTTTCATTAAATTCATTGAGATAATTTTTATCCAACAATTGCTCAAGGGAGTGACTAAGCAAGTTGTAGTGATATATTCCAGAGGTTATCCTCGATACCCGTTTTATTGCCAAATATACTTCCAGAGGATATCGCGCACCGCCTGACGGGTAAAATCTTCTCGTTCTGTTCTTTTCTTCTTGGGTTTTGTCTTTATATTCTCCGGGTTTCCCTTTTAAGCCTGCTGAA
This sequence comes from Candidatus Kaiserbacteria bacterium, assembly GCA_016186705.1. Lineage (GTDB taxonomy): Bacteria > Patescibacteriota > Minisyncoccia > Phycocordibacterales > JABMNX01 > JABMNX01. The sequence goes on from JACPLB010000006.1 coordinate 14,893, forward strand.
TAAAAAAGTATGGTGGAAAGTTCCTCTAGAGAAATTTCTTTTTTTATGTCAAAGTTTCGGAAAGATTCTCTATTTTTTAGAACTTCTTCAAGATTTTTCAACTTCAACATATCTCGAGGCAGAGCCGTCGCATCAAATCTCGGATACTCTTTAAAAAAAACCGTATTCCATGACTCCGGCCAGTCTCTGAAGTCAGCAGGGATTCGCGGACGTTCCGAAGTTATCTTTTTATGAAATAGTTTTGATAACATGGTAATTATGGAAATGGATGTGGTTCTTTATTCAATTCTTCCGCTGCTTTATATCCCAATTTTTCCGGGACTGTTTTGAGACGTTTGCCACCGAAGTAGGGGATTATTTCGTCAAGATGCATGGGTTGAAGTTCAGGGGCAATTACTTGTACTGTTCTGAATCCCAGAGACCTCGTCTCTCTTGATGAAAGTTCCACATAACAGACCTCTTGTTTTTGTTGAATAAATTTCTCTATCAGCACATTAAGTTGCTTTTTATTATATCTAAGAATGCCGGCTCTTTCTTGGGTTATGCTTGTGCCAAAATTTACCTTTGTCAATTTTCCCTTAGTAAGGAAATCGAGTTTTTTTAGGTTTTCTTTTTGCGCCCAGTACAACAGTCTTTCGTCTCTGCCTACATAATTTGATGCCGGCGTTTTTTTGTAACGGTGCTTCAAGAAATGTCTAACTGTCAAGGCTTCTGATAAGGCATCCAGAAAACATTTTTTAAGGTTAAAATCGGCACTTGCTCCGACACTTGCCGCGGGTCCTTTACCGGAACGGTCAATAATAAGGCTTAATATAACATGCACGTGGAAATCTGTCGGTAGCAGAATCATGTATACCTCAAGATTGTATCGTTTAATTTTTTTTAAAATATTGGAAATGTCTTCATCTTGGTCGGCCAAATGTTCAAAGTTTATAAGAGGGGGTGAGAGTTTGTTTAAATACGTTATCATAAAGGCGTCCCGCTCAATATCCTCTAAAATACCCGCGACAATCGCCTCTTCTAGACTTTTTCCAGTTGCGAGTCCTGTTGTAATGCTCCATCGAAGCATCGGTTCCGGAGCGTCTTTGTTGTAGGGAGTTCTTATTTTTTTGTTCCAGAAGTACAAGGCACTGGTTAATTGTACCGGGCACAAAATTTCTTTTCTTTTTGTAAGGGAGTATGCAGGAATCCATGCAAAAGGGGTAAATTCATTAAATTGTAGCCCCTCGTGCCTCTTTTTTTGCTCTTCTGAGAAACCGGCAAGCGAGAATATATTTAATGCGTTTCTATGAATTTCTCGGTAAGATCTAACAACTTGATTTTTCGAAAAAAAATCAAGTTGACTCCACAAATGACGTTCCACACTCTCCCCAATAGTTTTCCAAATCGCTCTTTTAGGGCTAAAAAAATCTGCCCCACCGGCACGGTCGTTGATTAAAGTCGAATATGTTGCTGAATATGAAAACATGGTTGGTTCATCAGGGTAAGAAATTTTTTTTGAGAAATTTTGCATAATACCCAAAGATTGAAGTTTATTTATGATATGTATTGTTTCCCACGTTGTAGTTGCATTCCCCCCGAATAATTGAAGTGATTGCGACACTGGTACAAAAATTCTTTCTCCCAAGTATTTCTCAAGTACTCTCATACATATCTCCATTACCTTACGCATAGGGGTGCGGAAAATTTCCGTCCTTAGAACTTCATTGACTGACACGCTTACTTTTATATCAAATTTCCCCATGAATTATTACTGATACTATACTACATTACTTCGCATTCTTTTTAGGAAACGCTAGGTAACTTTGAGTCAGCCGGGTTTTTACATTTTACTTGCAAACCCCAGCTATCTGATGCTATATAAACAACTATTGATATATACACCTAACAGGTATTAACTAGAACACAAACCTCATGGTATTATTTATAAACAACATCACGCCTTAGTTAAATGACCATTCTACAAAAACAAACCAAAAGATTGTTAAAAAATATTATTTTTCTGACCAGTCTCTCAGCTCTTTTCCTAGCGAATATTTTTTCTGGATTTTGGGGCAATAACATTTATCACCTTTCACGAAAAGCGCACAATATTCTAAGTGGCGGCGCAAATATAGCTTACGCTGACACTCCTCCCCCCCCGCCTCCACCCGGTGGAGATAGTGGAGGAGGCGGTGGAGGTGATGCTTCATCTAGTTCGGGTAGTAGTGGTAGTAGCGATGGTCCTGGTGGATGTGCTGGCGGTAGTAGTAGCAGTGCTGGAGGTAGTGATGGTTCTTGTTCCCTTATTGTTGAGTATTGGAATGGAGTATTTTTTTCTCTTCTTGATATTTATTCTCCTCGTTATTACCAGCCGGTATTGAATGCGATTAAAATACCAAGGGAGGGAATTCAATCAACAGGAGAAGTGCGGCTACGCATTACCGCGACGAAGCGCCATAAAGTATATTTTGCCGGCCTTGTGGTTCCGAAGAAAAAGCTTTCTTTCCAAACCGAGACGTTCTCTGTTTCAAAAGCGTTTCATGAACGAGAAGAGAAAGATTATACAAATGTTCTTAATAAGCCACATTCTGGTGAGTATATACGTACTATTCCTGGAGATACAATCAACGTTACATTGAAAGTTTCTAAATCAAATCTCACTAAATCAGAACAAGAGGCATATGTTTTACAGGCAGGCGGTATTTATACCGTAGCGAGTGAAGCAACACAGCGCGAAGCAGGAGATTGGATAAATCGTCTTGATCCGGAAGCAAAGTCCTTCTTGAGAAAACTACACACTCTTAACACGTACCATGACCGTGAGAAAAAACCGGTGTTATTGTAGATAATAAAGTATATGAAATCAGAATTTGTACAAAAAAACACTCTCCACGCTCTCTCGGTTCTTGTAATGAATAAGCGCTCTGTTATTCGCATGGGCTTTGTTTCTCTAGCTCTTTTTGTTACACATTATTTCAATATAGACACTAATATAGCTGGATTCTTGTTGCCGTTTTTTATTCTTGATGGCGCTGATGGGGGAGGCGGCGGTGGTGGCTCAACTCCTTTTCTAAAAACCTGGAATGGGAAAAAATTTGTCTACGAGAACGATTTCCTTTTTGGAAAGCCAAGAAGTTTTTTCCGAAATTTGCAGGAAGGAATTAAGGCATATGAATCTGGAGAAATTACTCCCGACCTGTACAAAATTCAAAATAATATCAAGTTACGAAACGGAAACTTTGTTGCTCAAATAAAAGAAATTGAGCCTGAAGAAAGTTATATAGACCATCTTTCCTTGCTTCGTGTCACGTATCCTAAGAATGGGGAATTAATTGTTGACTCAAATTTCAAGGATTTTTGCGTGTTTGAAAAAAGTGCCGTAAAAAAGTTGGAAGGCGTTCAAAAACAAGGCGTTTCGTTAAACGGAGTAGACGTTTCTTCTGGTGGCGGCAATGCAAAAAATATATGGGAACGCATGAGCAACGCCGACGGATATATGCTTGAGCCTAAAAAAGACACCCTCGAGATAAGAGGATTTGTCGAGGATAAAAATAAGGATGCGTATGTGTTGCTCCGTGCCCATATTAGAGATTGGACAGTGGGAGAAATTTTTGATGTGTCGAAACAAGAACACTATACATCCGCATCATTTTTAGAAGTTTTCTCCCAAATATCATCCCCAAAAGTGCTCTCCACCGTTCTGAAATTTATACGCAGTATATTAGATATCTCAAGCTCGCTCGTTAAGTACTGGGATAATAAAACAGCGAATATATCAGTATTAAAAAACTCTCCCAACGCTCAACAGCACTCTGCCTATCTACCGCTTCCTCCATGGTAGAGAAAATTTCGAACCTTCTATTTTAACTAATACAGCATATGCAAGATCTCGACAACCATAATGTAGTTGAACATCTTATGGAAAATGCCGGAAACGTTAACCAAGAGAATACATTTCCACCTCAAAAGAAAACATTATCTTCCATTAAAATTTGGGCGGGCATTTTTTTGCTGGCATTGCTGTTGATAGTCGGTGTGGGATGGTATACCTTTTTTATTGGAAATCGTATAGTAGAATTTGATAAGATAAATCAGGTAATTGGAGCTGATATATCAAAAGATACTCCCCTGGGAACATTTAATTATACAATCCCCGGAGTTCCCTATTTTAGTCTTTATAATCACGTTGGCAATGTTAGCTATCTCATTCTTGATACAGATGCGGCACTCGCTTCCATATTGGAGTACTGGAACCCTAGTGAATATAATTTTACAGGACTCTTGAGGAAAATAAGTACAAATGCTAAAAACCCCTTTATCACTCTCCTTGATTTGGAAAATTATGTCCTTGAACTTGATAACTATGTCACCAAACAAGAATATCTGGGTATAAGTGACATAAAAAAATACGTTAATCAAGAGGTAAAAACCCCCCTCCTTTTATTTTCAGCTTATGATGTGAACCAGTTACCAGGAGCGCTCTACTATCCTCTTTCTGTTATCATTGGAATTAATGAGTCAGAACAGACACTTACGTTGCACAATTACTGGCTTGGAAATAATTACAAGATTAGCTTTGAAGATTTTGCTACGCTTCAAGAAAGAAAATTAGGAGAGAAGAATATCTATCTTATTATTCAACCAAAGACTTTTAAGAATACACTACTAAGGTTAAAGGAAAATGAAAGTATAATTTATCCAGAACGTGGAGTGATTATGAATGAATCTTTGGAGATGGTAAAAAATTATACAACTGGCACGAGCCTGTTGCTTAATGGGTTGTATATGCTTGCAGAAAAACATTTGAAATTGGTGATAAATGACCAAAAATTCGAGAAGTTTATGCCTCCGTACTTAAAAGTCATGTCCTTGACATTCTTAGCAGAAGCTCAACTTGCTCTTGGGAAGGATAATGAGGCGAGAAATTACGTTATAAAAGCAATTGAATTAAATCACGATTTGGACAAGTCTTTTCAAGACTGGCCGGGGTATGAAGTTCGTTACAATATACCTGAAACTATAACAGATCGTGTAACTCGCCCATACATTATTTTAGGTAATGTATATAAAAAATCCGGTCTATTGGATGAAGCAAAAGTGTCTTACGAAAAAGCTTTGGCTATAAATGCAAATGATGTTAACGCGCGGACAAATCTTCGTCTCGTCAATAAGCATCTTGCGTTCCTGACTAAAGAAACCTCCTCAAGCGTTAACACCGTAACATTCAAAAATATGCTTGTACAAAATTCTCCATGGAGTGTCTCATGGGAGAGCAGTTTTGGAAACTCTGGAACACAAAAAATAAGCTTCTCTGCTGTTTTAGGCGGCACAAACTTGCGCGGTTCTGTCATCAGTTCGGAGACACGCGTTGGAGATATGGAGAACCTTATAATTGAGGATAATTGCGTCAGCTTCACTTTCTCTGTTTCCGGTACTCGATACAAATATTGTCTTACCGAGTCCAATATACTTGAGGGGATATACAGTGGAGTTGATGCAAGAGGAAACTTCTTTTTGGGAAGTGCTACCGCAAAACCTTCTGGAAATTAAATGGTAATGAGGGTCAGTAATTATATGGTAAATATATAAAAATAACTCACGTTGTTTTTAAAAGTTAAGAGCCGCTCCTATGAATGTCAGAGCGGCTCTGTCGTTTGTTTTTGCTGGCTCGATTACTTGCCAGTCGGTTTCCCTGTCGCTTTGCCGGTATACCAGTTGCCGGAGCGGCTCTGCCCTTCATAATCTCCCGTGAGTATTCCGTCCTTCAAGCAGTAGTTGTAGGTTCTCGGGTTCTGGCCGGTGATGAACTTGACGCACGAACTCGTGACTGTCAAATTCTTGAGAGGTAGGTCGGCACTTCCTCGATCGGAACCGAAGAATTCCCCCGATAAAGCAGCACCGTCCTTTTTGAAGCGTAGCTTGTGGGTACCCTTCGCGCCGCTCTGGTTCTCCCACGAGACGTCCCACGGGGATTGCTTGACGAGAAGCTCCTTGAAGGCGTCCTCGTCTGGGGTACCGGCGAAAGTCGTCGTCGGGATGGCAACCATCGCGAAAATGGCGACGGCAAGTGCGGTAACGAACCGTAAAACGTTGCGCAGCATGGAAAATCTCCTTTCGTGCGCTGGTTGTTGCGTGTTGGTAGATCAGTCTATTTCTCATTATACACTTTTTGTAATTTTTGTCAAGATTTCATTAAAGACCTTTGTTTAATGGTTATTTTGATATAGTGATTGCAACCACGATATATGCAACTGTTACAACTTAACAAAAACACACTCATCATTATTGTTGCAATTTTTGTTACGGCGGTATTTTTTACTTGGGGGGACATTACTATTCCTGTTTTAAATCGTAACGTGGACGCACTAGTCCAGAAAGGAAATTATTATTTTAACGTTAACGGTGCGGGAATATATGATTTGGAAAGGGCGGAAAAGTACTTTGAAAAAGCGCTTGATGTTGACGCGAATGTGCCGGACGCGTGGCATCAACTCGCTCGGATTGATTTTTTAAGAGGGGATTTTGACGAAGCGCTTGAAAAGATAAACACGCAAATTGCAATTCACGGGGACTCTTTGATGTCCTCGTTCTATATCCGGGGGCTCATTCTTGGATACATGGGGCGGTATGAAGAGTCAGAGAAAGATTTCTTGAAATTTCTTGAATGGGACCCGACCAATTGGGCGGCACATAATGATTTAGCGTGGGTATATTTTTCTGAAGGTCGGTTTGAAGATGCAGCGGACGCGGCACAGGAAGGATTGCAAAACAATCCTCAAAATCCGTGGCTTTTGAATATGTATGGAGTGTCGTTAATGAATCTTGGAGATGATATAGGCGCAAAAAATGCACTTCAAAAAGCGTACGCAGCAGCCGAGCTTTTAACCGAATCCACATGGCACTGGGCGTATCCAGGGAATAATCCAATGAGCGCTACGAAGGGGCTTAAAGAGTTCCAAGAGGCAATACGAAAAAATCTTCAGTTGGTCGGGGGTAATTAAGGAGCTTTTTATTTTTCTACGCTGTACTATAATAATAAAGAAAGACTATGGAAGCGTATAAACAAAACATCTTTCAGATAGGCATTTTACTTGTTGTAGCCATTATTTTCAGCGTGCTTGCCGGCGGTATTGCTTCAATAGGAGGATTTTCAATGGAGAACTCCGTTGAGGTTGGTGTTGCAACCCTGTCTCCTCTGGGAGTAAGCGGCGGTTTCGCGATTCCGGCATCCTGCCCGTCATATGCGCATAACCCCGGAGAGTGCACCCCGCCAACCTTTACGGCGACCGGTGGCTCGGGTTCGGGGTCAAATATATTCATCAACGAAGGAAGTTCGGCAACTCTTGAGTGGCAAGGTTTCAGCTCGTCAAGCTGTTCAGGCGTTAATTTCTCAACCGGAGGAGCAGTGTCGGGTTCCGCGGTAGTTACACCCGCCGATACAACACAGTACACGGTCATCTGCTCAAACGGAGGACAGTCGTCCGTCACGGTAAACGTGCTCCACCCCGACCTTTCAATTACCGCAACACCGTCGCTTCTTCAGTCGGGGGACACAACGAGCATCGCATGGTTTGCGACGAGCGTGAACAGCTGTTCGGTCTCCGAAAATAATTCTGGCATTACCGACTCCTGGAGCGGCACGTCCGGAACACAGATTTCAAGTCCAATTACCGAGCAGACAATCTACACGCTCACCTGTCTCACTGACGGCGGCGCTTTGTCGGAGAGCGTGACGGTAAATCTCATTCCTGTTTTCCAGGAGTTTTAAACATATACGCGCAGACACCGTCTGCTGCTTATAACGGCAGGCGGTGTCTTATTTCTTTAAATCATTTCGTTAAAAGCCGAAAAACTCGAGTATTTTATGCGAGACTGGCTCGCGAAGTTCTTCCTCTTTCAGTTTCGTGAGAAGCACGTTGCGTGCGTCCTCCATGTTCTCATCACTCAGTGGGATGACGATGTACGGCATCACGACGCGCTGTGATTTTAGGATGAGCACATGGTGTCCATGTTCGTCTTCCTCAATCCAGAAGGACTCGAGCGTCTTGAAAGGGTAGAGCGTCTCGTCAATCCCGATGCCTCGCTTGTTTATCTCAAAGTGCACCATGTGCGGGCGCCGTGCGGCAAAAAGCGCCATCACGAACGCGCCGATGATAATAAGGAGCGCGAAGAGGATATTTTTGAAAATGACCGCGGTTACCGCGCTTGAAAGCGCGATAATGCCGAGTGCCCAGAACCAATCACTGCTTTTTTCGTGATGGTCGTACTCGTATCCTTGCCAGCTGATAGTGTCCATACAAAGAATCGTGATTCTCCGAAGAGAATCAATGTGACTATATATTCAATAGTACCACGGAGCGCAAAGAGAAAGCATTAGCGCGCTGTTAACTTACTTTTGTTTCAAGTTGTGTCTCCGGCGCCCCGCTCTTCTTTTTTGAGAAAACAAAAAGGTAGAGGATTTCAAGAATCCCCGCGGTGTTGATGATGAGAAGCGCGATGAACCACCACTTCGCCCCCAATCGCGCCGCTCTCCACAGCGCGAGCCCTTTCCACACCGTCGTCCAAATGACAAGAACGAGGATGACTATAAGCGCAGTCCCCGTCAGAAAAGTATTTGCAAACAACGCATTTAATTCATTCATATATTTTAATTATATCTTATACAATACATTTTTGAATTGCGGGGACGATGTCCGGAAGTTTGAATCGAAAACGTGGCTCAAATTCAAGGATATTGATGAAAGTATACAAGAATTAAGGCGTATTTTCAAAATTCACCCTGAGTGGTTTGAAATACCAAAGCCAAAGTCAGATAAAGGTAAAAATGTGGTTGATTATTCTGTCGAAAACTAGATCGACTTATCAAACTTCTTACGCAGCAAATCGTTATTGTTGATTTACTTCAGGGTCGCTTAAAGAACTTAGCCAACTTTCGTGCGCAGAATCAATGGCTTTTACATTGGCGAAAATAGAGTCAATGCGATGGATTATAAGAGCCTCGGGCGCAGAACCAACGTACAAGAGAAATTCTCGGGTTGTTTCTAATATCAACTGTGCAATAGGCAGTATTTGCTGAGGTCTGGGGCGCCCCCATTCAAAATTCGGGCTGAAGTCATCTTCGCTAAACTCGAGGTGATGATCCAAAATGTCCGTCCAAGTGCCGTGAATACTGCGAGAGCTACCGCCGTATAGCGCTATGTATGTGGACTCGAGACCAACGTCTTTGGTCTTCTCGTAGAAGTTTTTACCGCCCCAATCTTTTGGCTTATTCGGAGTAATGTCATCAATCTTTACTCCCGAGCGGGTTGCGTACCTTTCGATTGAACTGAGCATTCGATTCTCAATGTGCCACTTTTCACCTTCTCTAGCGGTAATATTAGTGTGAATCACATCACGAAGTTTTCGCTCGTGCCGTAACGCATACCTCACATAGGAATCAAACAAATCTGGAGAAGCGTTCCTGATTAGGAACTTTATATTTACAAGATTCTCGAACAGCAGGCGCGAGAAAATAAAAGCGGTTTCTTGGCGCTTTTGACAGACTTGATCTAAATGAGCAGACAAGAGTTTCGCGAGTCGTACAAAGTTACCGCCAACGACTGCTTGGTCCCTATTCCACTTTTCAGATCCAGGTGGAAGCACACCGGCCGCAAGAGCCACAATTGAAGCTGTTTCTTTCATCAACTCTACTGACAAATGCATAAAACCGCCCTCGTCTGTTATCGAGGTAAGTTTTTCGGGTGTTGCCTCAGCGTGACTGATAGTTTTGAGTATCTCGTCAATATCTGTTAATCCAGTTTCTTTACTTCCATTCATGAATATCGTGCTTGCCGTCGTTGTATAGTTTACGACCGTATGCAACTGCTATTTCTGCAAGGCGAGCAGCTTCTCCTCGGTGCAAATTATCCAGTACATGCTGGAAATCTCTTTGCATTTCTTTCTTCCAACCAGCTTCCTCATCTTTCCACCAGTACGACACTCCGCCATCCATTAAATCTTTGCCCATTGAATTGAGGAGTCTTGCGACCTCGTTAATTAACTCATACATTTTGTCGCTGGATGGAATAGTAGGCAGTACGTAGTCCTTTTCTCGATGTGCGAAATATGTATCCCGTGCATCCTTTAGCATTTCCAGTGATTTCTTGTGTTTTTCTTTCAGCTCTTCGAATTCCTTTTCCCGATCAATCTTATACTTCTTGGCTTCGTCTAATAGATAAGAGAGCGTTCGTTTCTGTTTATTTTTCCCATCCTCAAACAATTGAGTTATAGATAATACAGTCGCATAACAGATGCCGCTTTCGAGTGACCGAAAAAAGTAATTATACTTTTTCATTATCTCGACGTTATGGTTTGCATCTTGGTTGCCGATATAAACTTTGCTTTTTGAAAGGGCACAACAAAATAACAGCTCACAGTATGTGCTGGTCTCGTATAAGTGGTTAAAGAAGCCATCCCACAACTTTTTTAGTTCCTCTTTGTTGTTGGTACTCATTTTTCGTTTCCATAAAATTATTTAATCTTCCTCGCGACGAATTGAATCCCAAGATGTGCGCCAATAGTTCTTTCTTTGCTCCACATCTTTTTCGTACTCTTTCTCAAATATTCTTTTATATAAATCCCAACTGTAAGCGATACTTAAATTATGATAAGGAATGACCCCATTCGAGTTATCGTAAAATTTTTCTTCTACTGCACTAATTTTTTCTCCGTTTATAATCGATATGTTTGATTCGATCATTTTGTCATACTCTTGTTTTGCAAAGTTGGTACAAAAACGTACCAAGGTATTTCTACCGATTGCATTTAAGAGATCATCGCTGGGTTTAAAATCTTCCTTTTTACCTTGAAACTTTTTTATTTCCTCAACCTCTTTCTTTTGAAAAGCACTGAAACTATCTTCAAATTGTTTTTGCCAATTAGTAAATAACTTCTTACTATCAGAGATTTGTTTCTCAGAGAATAAAGGATTTAAGCTCGTTTTTTCGTCACTCAAAGATGGGGTCAATTCTTTCTTATTCTTAATCCAAAAGAAATATACAATGACTCCTATAGCGATTATCCAAATTGGTGTGTACATATTTTTATTGATTAAATTATACCAAGAAACCCTTATTTTGCTTGGGTTCAAACTTGGTAATCTGGCGGAGAGGGTGGGATTCGAACCCACGGTCCCGTTTCCGAGACTCCGGTTTTCAAGACCGGTGCTTTCGACCACTCAGCCACCTCTCCAATATACTTCGTATTGTCGCTTGCTAGCATAATGCTAGCAAACCGGCGGCTTCGTTGGTCGTCCTCTTTCAGAGTAAACAGAAAGCAGTCTCTGTTTACTCCACTCAGCCACCTCTCCCTATCCACGATAGAGCCATAGTAGCAGAGGCAACTCCAAATGCAAAAATACAGGAGTAATTAATGTATGGTACGCTTTTTGTATGAGAATTCTTGGCATTGATTATGGAACAAAAAGAATCGGCATTGCGCTCTCCGACGACACGCTCTCTTTCGCGTTTCCGAAAACGGTTTTTAAAAATAAGAAAGATATTATATCCGGTATCAAGAAAATAGTAGAGGAGAACGACGTCAGTGAAATCGTTATCGGGCAATCGCTCAACCTCAAAGGGGGAAACAATCCGCTTATGGAGAACATACGAACATTTTCCGATGCTCTCGGGAAAGAGATTGGCATTCCGATACATTTTGAACCGGAATACTTTACGTCAGTTGAGGCGCGCAAAAGTAATCCAAAGGAAGGTATGATTGATGCTTCCGCGGCGGCGCTTATTCTCCAGCGTTTTCTTGATAAGAGAAAAGAGAGAGGATAGAGTATATACACCGTGTTCTATAACAATCTCTTGTATCAGCGGATACTCACGTGGCAATCCCGTAGCACGGAATGGTTTAAGGCGCGTGCTCACGGCGCGTACGCCAAAGCATGGCTCTTCTTTCTTTCATTTACCGAGTCGTCATTTCTCTTTATCCCGCCGGATATTCTCCTTGTTGCCATACTTCTAGTAAGTTCCCGACAGTGGTTTTACTATGCCGCACTGACGACCGTCGCCTCTCTTCTCGGCGCGGTATTCGGATACGCGGTAGCGGTCTTTTTTTATGACACCGTAGGCGTGCAAATCGTGAATTTCTACCACCTCTCCGCTCACATGGAATCCGCACGTCTCCTTTTTAACAGAAACGCGTTTTGGGCCGTGTTTACTGCGGCCTTCACGCCGATTCCGTACAAGGTGGCCGTGCTCGCAGCCGGCTTCCTTAAAATCGATTTCTTCACATTTCTTCTCGCCTCGATTCTCGGCAGAGGTTTGAGGTATACGGTTGTCGCGTACGCGGTGCGCCTCTTCGGGAAGGAAGCGACAACGTTTCTCTCCCGTTACTCGGTCGGCGTTACTGTTGCGGTGCTTGTCGTCATCGCGGTATTTTTCGTGAGAAACATTCTTTTCTGAAAAAAAGTGCCGCCTGTTTTTTCTTGCGTGCGGAAGAAGGTATACTAAAAGGGTATTCATACACGCATTATGAGCCAGCACGTTCAGTTACCAGCACAAGGTGGTTTTTTAAGGTTCTTTCCGACTCCATCCTTTCTGAATTTTTCCGCGACTGGCGTTGATATTTCAGAGACATCAGTCAAGGTACTCAAGCTCAAAGAAACGCGGGACGGAACCATTCCGGAGTTTTTTGAGGAGAAACGAATCGCGTTTGACATCATTTCGCAGGGAGACATTAGGGATGTTCATGCTCTCGCGGCGGTACTTACCGAGCTTAAAAAGAAATATGACATGGCGTTTATCCGCGCCTCCCTGCCTGAAGAAAAAGTATACTTGTTTCAGATGAGCATTCCGTACGCCGAAAACAAAGAGCAACTGCTCCATAGCATTGAATTCCAGCTTGAAGAGCACGTACCGATCCCTCCGGAAGATTCGGTGTTTGACTACGATATCATTCGCAAACGTGAGGCGGATATTGAGGTGAGCGTTACCGTTTTCCCCAAGAAAGTCGTAGAAAGTTACCAGGAAGCGTTCCGTCTCGCTGGACTCACCCCTATTTCGTTTGAGCTTGAGGGTCAGGCGATTGCAAATGCGGTCATTGCCAGAGGGGATGAGAAGTCATACATGATAGTGGACTTTGGCAGGTCGCGAACCGGCATCGTCATTGTCAAAAACGGCATTGCGAGCTTCACCTCGACGGTAGATATCGGCGGCAATGCGCTCACCGAAGTTATTATGGAACATTTTCATGTCGACGAGGCGGAAGCGCAGAGAATGAAAAATAAGAAGGGGGTTATTCACAGCGAGGACAATAAAGAACTTCACGATTCTCTCTTAAAGACCATTTCTGCGTTGAGGGACGAAGTGAATCGGCACTTCCTCTACTGGAATACCAGCGATGCAAATCGGAAAGAAGAGGATAAAATAAGCAAGATTATTCTCTGCGGAGGGAATGCATCGCTCGCGGGGCTTCCCGAGTTTCTCTCGCTCGGTATTAAGGTCCCGGTTGAAAGGGCGGATGTCTGGCAGAACGCGTTTTCGTACGAAAATTACATACCGCCGCTTAATTATGAGGAAGGCCTTTCGTACGCAACTACCATTGGTCTTGCGTTAATGTAGCTTTATGTCAAACGTATTGCCCCCACATGACAAAAAGTATTTGAAACGGGAGTACACGCTCCGTCTTTTTACGGTCTTTTTTCTGTTTCTCCTTTCTACGGGACTCTTTGCGACCATACTTCTTCTGCCGTCGTATTTCATATCACAATCAAAAGAAGCTTCTATTGAGCGACAGTCGCAACTGCTTCAAAGGGCAATCACATTTCGGGAAAGCGACCGTTCAACCGCGTCTCTTGTAACGACAAAGCAAAAATTGAATGAGCTTGCCGCGCTCCGCATGCAAACGCCCCACACGGATGTCATCAGTGCGGTTGTCCGAAGCACCGATTCCACAATTACCGTTGACGCCTTTTATTACACGAAGAAATCCGTTGATAATGCAGAACTTAAAATTACCGGACGCGCGCTGTCGCGCACAGCACTCCTGTCTTTTTCAGACCGGCTGAAGAGAGAACGTGTGTTTGAACGTGTTGACCTGCCTGTTTCAAGTCTCGCGCGTGACGCGAACATTGTCTTTTCAATTACGCTTGAAGGAGATTTCTAAACGTTTTCTATGGAAGCATCAAAAACAAAAATACTCGCTATGTTTGCCGCCCTCGGCGCGCTTGTCGCGCTCGGCATCTACACCCTCTTATTCTTTGAGGTGAAGAAAACGAACGAAGCGGTTTCGACACTGCAAAATCAACTTGACATTGAGGTGCGGCAGGACCAGCGCCTACGCTCAATGAAGGAGCTTCTCGCCGACCTTGACGAAGAATTAAAAAAGATTGACACGTACTTTATCGCGTCCGATGGAGTTGTTAATTTTCTTGAAGAGCTTGAATCGTTCGGACGTATTTCAAGCGCATCCGTTGAGGTAAATTCCGTCAGTGTTGAAGATGGAGAAGGCACCGCGTCACTTCCGTACAACCGGCTTCGTATCGAGTTTGTCTCGGAAGGAAGCTGGAGTGCCCTCATGCGTCTTATCTCGCTTCTCGAGACGTTTCCTGCAGGGATTACCATGCATCGTTCCCAACTTGAACGCCTTCCGAACTCCGTGTTGTGGCAAGGGCACATCAGCTTTACCGTATTAACACTTAAATAATATGGACCGCAACGCTATCAAAGAATTTGTCTCGCATTCACTCCCGTTCTTCAGTACCGGAAAAGGCTCTGGGCGCTTAAACGCGCACTTTCATTGGAAGCTTCTGTTCGGCGGCTTCCTTACGCTCAACATACTCATTCTTCTTTTGAGTCTCTACCTTTTCCTCCAAATTAACGAGGGGGACATTTTTCTCGTCGAGCAAAATCAGGAAATTCGAATCGAAACAATTGATAGAAACATGCTTAACGAAACCATTGCGTTTTTCGAAAGTAAAAATACGCGCTTTGAGTCGAACAAACTTTTACCTTTAGAAATTCCCGATCCGTCCCGATAATTGTTTTACGTCGCATTTTCTCGTATATTTCTCGTATAGTGATGGAGTTTTAGGTTCGCATGTCCCCATAGCTCAATGGATAGAGCAACGGTCTTCTAAGCCGTCGATCCGGGTTCGACTCCTGGTGGGGACACCAAAATATTCAGAACATTTTTATTGAAATTCCGCCAATCTTCTATATACTCCAGTCTATATGGGCGCTTAGCTCAGTTGGTAGAGCAATTCGTTTACACCGAAAAGGTCGGGGGTTCAAGTCCCTCAGCGCCCACACCAGTAAATGAAAACATCCTCAATGGATGTTTTCATTTGCCTGGCTTTATTGAATCCGTTGAGGGACTTGAAAGACGAACCCCTCATATGCATGGCATGTGAGGGGGAGTCCGGGCAGGAACTTCTTATGAGTTCGCCTCCGCCAGTTGGCGGATTGCGGACGAATTAGAAAGTTGACGCCATGTCCCTCAGCGCCCACATCAAAATCGCGCAATGTCTTTAAAACACGAAATTTACTGCAAGGTGTACGGCAAAGTGCAAATGGTCATGTTCCGTGACTTTATCCGCCGCCACGCACGTCCACTTGGGCTCAAGGGGACAGTCGAGAATCTCGACGACGGGTCGGTTGAAGTCATTGCACAAGGCACGGAGGAGAAATTAAAGACACTTATTGAAAAACTTCATAAGGGACCGTTCCTTGCCCGCGTTATCCGTGTTGATGTTACATGGAGAGAACCACAGGAAGACTTTCAAGGTTTTACTATTGTATACTGAACGCTTATGCTTGATAAAACAAAAATACCGATGTGCATCGGCGTCATCATAGACGGCAATCGCCGGTGGGCAAAAGAAAAAGGATTGCCGTCTTTTGAAGGACATCGGCGCGGATACGGGAAAGTTAAGGAATGCGCCGGCTGGGCAAAAGAGGTGGGAGTAAAAAACCTTATCATGTATACGCTTTCGACCGAAAATTGGAATCGTTCGAAAGAAGAAGTCTCCTACCTTCTGGATTTGTTCCGGACCGTTCTCAAGGAGGAACTCGACGAACTCGTGAAAGGCAACACCCGCGTTATTTTTGCGGGGGAACTCTCTCGCTTTCCGAAAGACCTGCAAAAGATGATGCGGGAGTCGGAGGAAAAGACGAAAAGCCGCACGGAACAGACACTTGTCATTGCCGCATCGTACGGCGGGCGTGCGGAAATCGTTCATGCGGCAAACGCACTCTTGAAAAAAGGGAAGTCGTCGGTAAGCGAAAAAGATTTTTCACAGTATCTCTGGACTGCCGGCGTGCCCGACCCGGACTTGATTATCCGCACGGGCGGGGAACAGCGTCTCTCTAATTTTCTGCCGTGGCAGAGCATTTACAGTGAGCTCTTTTTCTCGCCGACCTACTGGCCTGATTTTTCAAAAGAAGAATTCTTCAAAATTCTTGAAGATTATCAAAAACGCTCTCGGAGAATGGGCGTATAATGCAATGAATATCCCAATTATCTACGAGGATGATTCGGTACTCGTGATTGATAAACCGGCGGGACTTGTTGTCCACCCCGCCTTTGGCGGGGTGGGTCCCGACGGAAAGACGAAAGAAGAAACTCTCACGGATTGGATACGTACACGATATCCGGACATGCGCGCTGTGGGCGAGCCGCTCCAGCTCTCCTCGGGCGAGGCAATTGCGCGTCCCGGCATTGTGCATCGTATTGACCGTGAGACATCAGGAGTTTTGATTATCGCGAAAACTCAAGAGAGTTTTGCTTTTCTCAAGAAACAGTTTCAGAACCGCGAAGTTTTTAAAGAGTACAGGGCGTTCGTCTACGGGGTGATGAAAGACGATTCAGGGATAGTAAACCGCCCAATCGGACGGAGCAGTAAAGATTTCCGTCTCCGCTCCGCCCAGCGCGGCGCACGCGGCACTCTGCGTGATGCGGTAACGGACTACACAGTACTAAAAAGAGGTAAGTCGGCAACATACGTTGCCGTTATGCCGAAGACCGGCAGAACACACCAAATCCGCGCACACTTCAAAGCGGTGAATCATCCGATTGTCTGCGACACGCTCTATGCGCCGAAACGAGTGTGCGAACTCGGTTTTACGCGTCTCGCGCTTCACGCCTCTCGACTTGAGCTTGAAATTCCGCACAAAGGAAAAACAACATTTGAAGCGCCGCTCCCTCCAGATTTCGAGCATGCACTGAAGCTCCTCTAAGCGTTTGCGGGCAGACTTTCGCTGTGCTACAGTACAAGGCGCTATGAATCAGACAGCGGAAAAAACAAGCATAAAAATTTCTCCGGTTGATATGAAGAACCGCGCAAGCGTCGGCATTCACGCCGGCGACACGGTTCGCGTATGGCAGAAAATTGAAGAAAAAGAGAAGATACGCCTCCAAGCGTTTGAAGGCTTGGTGCTTGCGCGAAAACACGGGGAGGAGCCGGGTGCGACGTTTACCGTTCGTCGAGTCTCTGACGGCGTCGGCGTCGAGAAGATTTTTCCGCTCTACTCACCGATGATTGACCGGATTGAAATCGTCCGCCGTTCAAAAGTGCGCCGCGCGAAACTCTATCATATTCGTGAAAAAGTCGCCCGCGAAATCAAGCATCAAATGCGAAAGATGAAAATAGTTGGTCTTACAACCGAAAGCGATATTTTCCAGAAAGCCGAAGCATCCGACAAAAAAGAAAAAGCGGAGACCGCATCTCAACAGATAAACACGGTTAACGGGGAAGAGAAGACGGCAGTCAACGCGCAGGAAGAAAAGCAAGCCCCTGTTGTCGAAGCGGAAGAAAAAAAGGAGTAATATACGGGGGTACATAACGCCCAGATGGTGGAACTGGTATACACACACGCTTGAGGGGCGTGACTCGTTAGAGTGTGCGGGTTCGAGTCCCGCTCTGGGCACCACATCTTAAAAAATGAGACCTGCGTCTCATTTTTTAAGATGTGGTGAGACGGAGCGATGTCGCTTTGCGACCGCGAGTCCGGGCAGGAGCCACTTAGCGAATGCAATGAGCTTAGCGAGCTGACGCCAAATAAAAAAATGAGACCCCGGTCTCATTTTAAGCAAATGATATAATTGAAGGATGTTATTCACCGGAAAAGGCGATACAGGGACGACGAAAGTATTCGACACTGCGTCCGGAAAACGGATTTCAAAAAATTCTCTCCTGTCGGAGGCGCTCGGGTCGCTTGACGAAGTGAATTCGTTTCTCGGTCTGTGCAAAGTTGAAAGCGGAAAAAATGCTTTCAATGTCAGCGGAAAATCTTGTGCCGATATTGTGCACGGAACCCAAGAAAATCTCTTTATTATTCAAGCGGAGCTTGCGGGCGCGGAGAAAACCATTCCTGAAGAGAAACTTCGCGAAGCTGAAAGACTCATCAATGCAATTGAAAAAGAACTTCCGCCGATTGCAACTTTTTTTATTTCCGGTGGGGCGGAACTTGCGGCGCGATTTGATGTCGCGCGTACGCTCGCGCGGCGAGCAGAGCGCCGCGTTGTCGGGGTCGTTGAAGCCGGAGAGCGGAGGATGGGAGAGTGGTCTCTCGCATACCTCAACCGGCTCTCGTCGCTTCTCTACGCTTTGGCTCGACTTTCAAATCGAAAATCTGATATAGTCGAGCAATCTCCGCGCTACGAATAAATAACCCAATTCTCTGGGGCATTTATTTCGGCTTACAATATGGCGACTGTGGTGTAACGGTTAACACTGGAGCTTGTGGAGCTCTCAATTCGGGTTCGATTCCCGACAGTCGCCCAAGAAAAACAACCCTTTACCAGAATGCCCTGAAAGGCATTGACAGATAATTCGCAGTATGCTAGAGTGTTCGGAATCAAATAACTACTGAAGAAGAACTAAGTCGAGTTTACTCTTTAGGTTGTGTATTTGAGGTTTTATTCGATTTAGTTTCTAGGAAATGCAAAAAGGAAAAATTGCACGTCTTATGGACAAGGGCTACGGCTTTATCCAGGTAGACGGCAGTGAAAAAGACCTTTTCTTTCACTCGAACGAACTTAAGAACGCAAGCTTTGACGACCTCAAAGAAGGCGACACACTTGAGTTTGAAGTTACCGAGGGACAGAAGGGTCCGCAGGCGGTGAATGTAAGCCGCGTGTAACACACAAAAATCCCCGCTTCAGGCGGGGATTTTTGTTATACTAAACGTACCGTTATGGCAGACAAAAATTATTTTCAGGGAAACAGCGACCATCCGCGACATATTTCAGTCGGTGCAATCGTACTCAATGACAAAAACGAAGTTTGTTGCCACCACTTTCTTGCGAAAGACCTCAAAGGGTACTGGGTAGACGAAAAACTTGACGATTTTTATCTCTTGATGCGGGAAACGATGCATCCGAACGAAACGCTTGAGCAAGCGCTCACGCGGGGACTTATGGAAGAATTTGGAATTACCGCGACAATGATTGACTATGTCGGCTCAATCCAGAGCCACTTTACGCACAAAGGAATCACGGTGGAGAAAACGACGCTCTATTTTCTTACGAAACTCGTCTCGCAAGACCTTTCACATAGAGACACTTCCGATATTGAGGGAACGACAAAGGTTGAATGGCAGACAATAGACTTTCTCATTCCTCGTATGAAACAACAGGCGAAAAAATACGGACGCACGGACGTTGACGAATCGAGTATTCTCGAAAAAGCACAAACTTTTATAACCTGACGCCTCACTCAAGAAGAACAAGCGCGAACATAAGCCCGAAACCGATAATAATCGCGATAAATTGAAGCAATGACTTTTTTATTCCGGATGTTTTGTGGAGTTCCGGCACAAGATCGGAGCCGGCAATGTAGAGAAACGAGCCGGCGGCGAGTGCAATGAGCGCGGGGGTAATATTTTGACTTGCATCTCCAATGAGGAGAGCGACTCCCGCTCCGAGCACTGCAGCGAGAGCGGAAAGGAAGTTTACCAGAAGGGCTTTTGCTCGAGTATAACCGGCGTGAATCAAGACGCCAAAATCACCGATTTCCTGCGGAATCTCATGGAGAATAATAGCAATTGTTGTCGCAATGCCTACCTCGATACTTACCATGTACGCCGCCGCGATAATAACTCCATCGAGGAAGTTATGCACTCCGTCTGAAAAAAGCACAATCGGTCCAAGCGGTGTAATGCGGTGCCCATCGTCGTGTCCGTTTATGCCGTGCGAGTGACGCCAGTGAAGAAATTTTTCGAGTACGAAGAATATGAAAATGCCAATGATAATGAAGAGCGCGGCGAAGGTTGGACTTTCAAACTCCTCAAACGCTTCCGGAATGAGGTGGATAATCGCGTCGCCAAAGAGCGCTCCAACGGCGAGACTCACAAGAAAGAAGACCGAGCGATTCAGTACATCTCTGTTAAGCGAGATGGTAAACGTTCCGACAAGCGAAATGAGACTGACCACTAAAACGCTTATCAATGTATACGCGATGATTGACATAATTACGCTATACTAGCACACTCTTTTATTTTTCTGCTATACTATGCACGTATATTTAGAAGAAAAATACTATGGAAAATCACATAAACGAAGGAAGGCATATGTTTGAACACTTGCACCACAAAAAGATGCGCGGAGCAGTCGTGGTTACGCTCGCGCTTCTCTCATTGTTTCTTGTTGCGAAGATAATTACTGAAGTACGCGAGTGGAGCTACATCGGCTCGGGCATCGCGCCGACAAATGTCGTTACCGTGCAGGGAACAGGAGAGGTGTTCGCGGTACCGGATACTGCAACATTTTCATTTTCCGTGATTGAAGAAGGGGATACTGCCGAAGCGGTACAAGAGAAAGCTGCGGAAGTTGCGAATAATGCCATCGGGTATCTCAAAGAAAATGGGGTGGAAGAGAAAGACATAAAAACAATCGGATATAATGTGTATCCTCGATACGAGCAAGAGTACATCGTGTGCATCACATACCCGTGTCCGCAGGGAGAGAGGAAGCTTGTCGGTTTTGAAATAAATCAGAGCATTGAAATCAAGGTGCGCGACACGAAGAAAGCGGGAGAACTTCTTACCGGTGTCGGCGAATTCGGCGTCGAGCAAATCAGCGGGCTCTCGTTTACCATTGACGATGAGGATGAGCTGAAACGAGAAGCGCGGCAAAAGGCAGTCACTGACGCGCAAGAAAAAGCGAAATCACTCGCGAGCGACCTCGGGGTGCATTTGGTTCGGGTGGTGAACTTCAATGAATACGAGGTGCCATTCTACGCGCGATACGAAATCGGTACAGCAGGAGCGGGATACGGAGGCGACGGGAAGGTCGTTCCTGAAATACCAACAGGGGAGAATCGCATTATGTCGCAGGTAAATATTACTTACGAGATTCGTTAAAAAGTACCCTCTCGCTTGAGCACACACGACCCGCAACGGGTCGTGTGTGCGTTGTGGGAGGAGTCTCTGAAGACTATTGACTTTTCTATATAAATATGATATACTTTAAGAAGGTACAAGTAGCTTTGGTTTAACCGCGCGAGAGTCGCGCTTAGATAAGAGGTTTCCAATGTCTGACAAGAATTTTTTCGGAGTACTCAAAACTCTGAATCTTTCGTCCTTTTGGACAAATGCTCCAAAGAGGGCGACACTCAAAGAGTGCCGGACTTTTGCGCAACAACACGGCATCAGACTCCCCACAGGCGTTCCGCAGAGCAAGGAGGCGTTCGTGACGCTCTTCATGCTCTGCCATCTGACGCCGTGCGGTCTCGTGGATCTCAATAAAATCAAGCTTCCACAGAAGCATCTGGACGCTCTCGTTGCCATAAGCAATGAGAGAGACCAAAAACGTCACAGCAAGAAGAAGAGTCGCTTCGTCGGACGCAAGAAAAACACGCTGTCTTCGGCTCCGAAGCCGTGTTCGACAAAACGACCTGTTTCAAGGTCGCAGAGTTCGCCGAAACAGCAGGTTGTCATTCGAGTCCGACCCGGCTGGCCGTCAGGGTTCACTCCCGAAGGACAGCAGGTTCGTGCTCCGCAGTTCGGGTATAGATTTTACCGAGCTTGATTGCACCAACCCGTGGGGACGCATTTGTGTCCCCACGGGTTAAGTCTTTTTGACTTTTTTTATAGTCATGCTAGGATGTAGCAAACGCCCCGGAAGGGGTTTTTTGATAGAAAATTAAGGAGCGTTGGCGACTATAATTTTCATCACCCCTCACTTGGGGGTTACATATAGTTTTCTTAGTTTTCTGAAGTTAGAAATACCAAGACGTCTTGAATAAATATCCAAGTGAGGGGTTAAGATTTGTTAATTCATTACCATTCACAATCAAATCTAAGATATGAAACGATTATTTCAGTATTTCAAAGACACGCGGGGCGAGTTTAAACATGTCTCATGGCCGACGACGAAGCAGTCAACGATTTTTACCATTCTTGTTATTGCCATTTCCCTCATCGTCGCCGCACTCCTCGGCTTCTTTGATTTTATATTTACCAATCTACTTAATATTTTCATTTAAGTATGGGAAAGCAATTCGGAGACAAAGGACGCCATTGGTACGCAATACATACCTACGCCGGATACGAAAATGCGGTTGAGCGCAATCTAAAACAGCGCATTGATTCGCTCGGCATGGAAGAAAAAATTTTTGACGTCGTCGTGCCGACTGAAAAGAAAGTAAAAATCAAAGGCGGAAAACGAGTTGAAGAGAACGAGAAAATCTATCCCGGGTATGTGCTTGTTGATATGATTGTAACGGATGATTCATGGTACGTGGTGCGCAACACCCCGCGCGTTACCGGTTTTGTCGGTTCAGGCACCCAGCCGGTACCCCTCACGCAGAAAGAAATTGATGAGCTCTTCTCCCGCATGCATTCGGACACTGTCAAGCACAAGATTGACTTCAGTCCCGGCGACGTTGTCTCTATCGTTGACGGACCATTCAAGGAGCTTGAAGGGAAAATTGGAGACATTGACGAGGAACGCGGCAAGGTAAAAGTCCTCGTGCCGATGTTCGGGCGCGAAACGCCCGTGGAGCTTGACTTCTTGCAGGTTAAAAAGATTTAGGTATATTAATGTCACGCAATCTCTAATATGACAACAAAAAAGATAATGCGGAAACTAAAGCTCCAGATACAAGCGGGCAAAGCGACGCCCGCGCCTCCTGTCGGAACGACACTCGGTCCCGTGGGAATTAACATCGGAGACTTTGTCAGCCGGTTTAATGAAAAAACGAGAGAGATGGGAAATGATGTCATCCCGGTAGAACTCACTGTCTACGAAGACCGAACGTTTGACTTTATTCTCAAGACCCCGCCCGCGTCGCGGCTTCTTTTAAAGATGCTCGGACAGGAAAAAGGTTCAGGAAAAAATGTGTTGAGCAAAGTCGGCACGCTCACGAAACAGCAGGTTGAGGAAGTCGCAAAACAAAAAATGCCGGACCTCAACACGAAAGACCTTGAAAAGGCGACAAAAATCATTGCCGGAACTGCGCGGTCAATGGGAATTGAAATAAAATAAATTCTTTTGCACCAACATCTCTTCTGTAAGGGCTGTTTCATGCACGCACAGACATGATTATTAACGGTGTTTCTATTGCTCAAGACATTCTTAATACCTTAAACCGGGAAATTAAGGGGTTCAAAGCGCCCATACAGCTCGTTGTTTTTACTGTCGGCTCCGAACCTGCAACTGAACAGTTTATTGCCCTAAAAAAGAAACACGGTGAGCGTATCGGCATGCGAGTTTCTATAGAGCGTCTTCCTGAGAATGTTGATACGGAATTATTTATACAACACCTTCAAACAAAAGCCGCAGACAAAAGCGTGCACGGAATCGTTGTACAGTTACCGCTTCCGCCGCATCTTGATGTCAAAAGGATTCTTGCGCACATCCCTCTCGCAAAAGACGTTGACGTCCTCTCTTTCAGAAGCAAACAATTATTTAAGGAAGGCACTCTTGATATTCTTCCGCCGGTTGTCGGGAGCATGAGCGAAATCTTCCGTCGAGAAGGAGTGGATGTAAAAGGGAAGCGGGCGCTTATCATCGGAAAAGGACCTCTCGTTGGAGAACCTGCCGGTGTGTGGCTTAAGAGCAAGGGAGCAGAAGTTACTATTGTCGACAACAATGTAAAAAATCTTGCCGCATACACGACAACTGCGGACATCATCGTCTCCGGTGCGGGTGTCCCCAACCTTATCACTTCGGAGATGATTCCGAACGGTGTCATTCTTTTTGACGTCGGTACAAGTGAATTAAGGGGGAAACTTTTAGGGGACGCGGATCCCGCCTGTGCTTCAAAATGCAGCATTTTTACACCGGTACCGAAGGGAATCGGCCCGATTACCGTCGCCATGCTTCTCAAGAACGTACTGTTGCGCGCTCCTCAAGAGTTGTCTTCTCCAAGGTAACCCACGAGTAATACAATCCTGTTTTTTTGTCAAAACGCCGCTCCTCGGCTGTTTTTTTTGTGAACACATCTTCAAACGGCGGGAAAAACGTATCAGCACCTTCATCCTCTGCTTCTATAACGGTGAGATAAAGCCGTTCGATAAAGGGAAGCGCTTCCTCATACACCCGCCCGCCACCGAATATAAAAATCTCATCTCGCTCGACTTCTCTTGCCCTCTCAAGTGCCTCTTTCAGTGACGTGCTCAAAATGATACCGTCTGCTTTAAAACCAGGATTGCCGCTGATGACGATATTGGTGCGATGAGGAAGCGGTCTGCCGATAGATTCAAAATTCTTGCGCCCCATCACGATTGTATGTCCTGTCGTCAACTCCTTGACGCGTTTAAGGTCGTCTGAAATACGCCAAATAAGCCGATTATTCTTCCCAAGCTCCCGACGCCTTCCGATTGCCGCAACAGCGCTTATACGAGGAGAATACATGCGGAAAATTATACCATCGAAATATTGCGAAGTCTTTATTGGAGGAGTCTGATGTCCCGCGTTATACTGTGGGTCATGCATTCGTACGAAATTGAAATCAAATCACTCCTTGGGTCTTCAGAACACGCGGAAAAATTGCGTCAAAAAATGAAAGAAGTTGACTCACAAACCGCATTGCTCTCGCGCCACAAACAGCTCAACCACTATTTTACCGCCGGTGATGTCAAAAAACTCGCTCCATTGGTAGCGCAAAAACTCTCAAAGAAAAATCGGAAAGAACTTCAGACGATGATAGAAAAAGGAAGTGAGTTCTCGGTACGCACTCGGGAGGCAGATGGCGACGTGCTTTTGGTGGTAAAAGCGTCGATTGACGAAGGGACAAGTTCAAATACCGTCTCACGCATTGAGTTTGAAGCTCCGGTTCCCATAACTCTCGATGCTCTTGACCGGCTTGTCCTTGACGCCGGTTTTTCGTATCAGGCAAAATGGTCGCGCGAACGCGAAGAGTACGTCTGCAAAGGCGCTCATGTGTGCATTGATAGAAACGCCGGCTACGGGTATGTAGCAGAATTTGAAAAAGTCATCGACAACGAAACAGATACAAAACGAGCAAAAGAAGAGCTTCATAGACTTATGAAGCTTTTGAACGCGGAGGAATTGCCCCAAGACAGGCTTGAACGGATGTTTGCGCACTATAATGCACACTGGCAGGAATATTACGGGACTGATAAAGTATTTGTAATTAAGTAATCATGATTCTTTCAGACAGAGATATTACAAGGTCGGTGAAGAACGGCGACATCACAATACGACCGTTTGAGAAGAGGCGTGTCCAGCCGGCAAGTTATGACATTCTCCTCGGTAACAGGTTTGTCGTGAATAACACGAACATCACGCACATGATTGACCCAACGAGGAAAAAGTACGCACAGACGCATGAAATTATCGTTAAAGATGGAAAAGAATTCGTACTCCATCCCGGAGTGTCAGTACTCGGCATATCAAAAGATTTCTTAGGCTCCGATAAATATCTTATTCAATTGGGAGGCAAAAGCTCGCTCGCGCGCATCGGGCTTTTGGTGCACAACACCGCCGGGCTTGTTAATCCCGGACATTACCTTAACGTTACGCTTGAACTCTGCAACCTCAACAACGTACCGATTATTTTGCGTCCCGGGATGGAGATTGCGCAGGTAACATTTTCAATGATGAGCACACCTCCGCAACAAAGTTACAATGAAGTCGGGCGCTACTCCGAAGACAACTGGTCAAATCACTTTGTTTCCAAACGTAAAAAACATACCGGCGGGAAAAGCAGGAAAAAGAAATAATCATATGAACGCAAGACATCCCGAGCATCAATATCTCGACCTCCTCAAGGAGATTGTTGAAAAAGGCGACCGGCAGGTGGACCAAGGCCACGGTAAGGCGACGCACGGAGTGTTCGGGCGGCAGATTCGCTTCAACCTCGCGGACAGCTTTCCGCTTTTGACGACTAAAAAGGTGTATTGGAAAGGAGTGCTCCACGAGCTCTATTGGTTTTTAAGCGGGCAAACGAACATCAAATACTTAGTTGACAACAATGTGCACATTTGGGATGACTATCCTTTTTATATATACAAAGAGGAAGCGGAAAAAGGAACATACCCGGAAATGGCCAAAGAAGAATTTGTTGCAAAAATTGCGGAAGATGAAGCTTTTGCGCGCAAACATGGAAATCTCCCGCATTGCTACGGCGAGATGTGGCGCGCGTGGCCGGCAAAAGACGGGCGCTCAATTGACCAGCTTGCATGGGCGGTTGAGGAACTGCGCGCTGACCCAGGGTGCCATAATGCCATTGTAACGGCATGGAATCCCGAATACCTCTACGCAATGGCAAAAAAAGGAGAAGCAAGTCGTTTTCCAATCTGCCACAACATGTACCAGATGAATATAAAGAATGGAAAAGTGTCGCTCCAGCTCTATCAGCGGAGTGCCGACATATTCTTAGGCGTGCCGTTTAACATCGCAAGCTACGCGCTTCTGTGCCATATCGTTGCGCACATTCTTGGACGTGAAGTTGGCGAGTTTGTACACACGTTCGGCGACGTACACATTTATGAGGACCACTTTGACGCAGTCAATCAACAACTCACCAGAGAGCCAAAGCCGTTTCCTACCGTTTCAATCTCAAAAGACGCGACATCGCTTGAAAATTTTAAACCGGCACACGTCTCGCTTCTTGGATATGAGCCGCACGAGACCATTCGGGCAGACCTTACGGTCGCAGGCTTGCGGAGCGCTGATAATAAGCCAACGGGAGTAGGTCATTAAGACTATTTTGTATGAAAGATAAAGAAATAGAAAAACTCATCAAGAATGAAACTTCCCGGCAGAAAAAAGTGATTAACCTCATCGCTTCGGAAAATTTTGTTTCCAGGGATGTGTTGGCCGCGCTTGGCTCAACTCCTACGAACAAGTACGCGGAAGGGTACCCGGGGAAACGATACTACGGCGGGAATACCATAAGCGACAAAATAGAATCACTCTGTCAGAGGAGGGCGCTCAAAGCGTTTCATCTGTCGCCGAGGAAATGGGAAGTAAACGTTCAGCCCCTGTCCGGCTCGCCTGCTAATATTGCAGTCTACCTCGCACTCGTTCCACAAGGGAAGAAAATCATGGGGATGTCACTTGCCCACGGCGGACACCTCACGCACGGACACAATGTGTCGGCGGCTGGGATTTTCTGGCGGGCGGTTAAATATGAAGTTGACCCCAAAACTGAAACGCTGAACTACCGGAAACTCAAAAAACAGGCACTGAAAGAAAAGCCGGTTGTAATCGTGGCGGGCTATACTGCATACCCACGTGTCATTCATTGGAAGAAGTTCAGAGAGATTGCCGACGCGTGTGGTGCGTATCTTATGGTGGACATGTCTCATGTCGCCGGTTTGATTGCGGGAGGCGCCTTTCCGTCCCCCTTTCCGTACGCGGACATTGTAACGACGACAGTGCACAAAACACTTCGCGGTCCGCGCTCCGCGTGCATCTTTTCAAAAATTGACGACCGCCAGCTTGGAAAAAAAATTAACAAAGCGGTATTCCCGGGCCTTCAAGGAGGTCCGCACTTAAACCAAATCGCCGCAGCGGCGGTTGCCTTTAGAGAAGCATCTCAACCGGCATTTAAGCGGTACGCGCGGCAAGTAATAAAAAATACGAAAACACTCGGTACGGAACTTCAAAAACTCGGTTGGCGTCTCGTCTCGGGCGGGACCGACAGCCACCTGTTATTGCTTGATACGTGGCTTCTTGGGAAGGGTATAGGCGGGAAAGAGGCATCGGAGTGTCTTGAGAGAGCCGGTATTATTGCGAACATGAACGCAATCCCGTTTGATACGCGCAAACCCTTTGACCCGTCCGGTATTCGGCTTGGCACTGCGGCCGAAACGACGCGGGGGAAGAAAGAGAAAGATATGAAAAAAATTGCGCGGAGGATTGACGCTGTATTGCGAAAGAGAATGAGGAAGCATTCACAACAAAACACTTTTTAAAAGTGTGTGAAATGATTTCTTTTCTCAAAAAGCATAAAGAGCATCTGCCGGCGCTCGCGCTTGTCGCTGGGCTCGTCTGGGACGCTCTCACGCTCGGCCGTCCCGACCAGCTCTACGCGAACATGGTGCTCCTGGCCTACCTTTTAATTGCTGGTTTTTGCATCGTGCTCTTGGCACGGCGCGAAGCGCTGAACAAGGAACAAAAACTCTTTCTGCCCATTGTCACTCAATTTTCTTTCGGCAACCTCGCCGGGGGGCTTCTGGTCCTTTACATGGGAAGCGCTACGCTCTCGGGAAACTGGCCGTTTCTCCTCATTCTTTTCGGACTTCTCGTGGGAAATGAAGTCGCGAGAACCCGCCATGCGCAAGTACGCTTTAATGTCTCCGTATACTATTTTCTCGCACTCCTTTATTTCATTCTCCTTGTTCCGATAGTGACGCGTACGATTGAATCATGGACCTTTCTTCTCAGTCTCTTTGCTAGCATTCTCTTTATCTCGGGATTTCTTCTTGTGCTTCGTTTTACCGCGAAGGATATTCTTAACAAAGACAAGGGAGTGCTCGCGCAGAGCATTTTCAGCATCGCGGTTCTCTTTAGCGCTTTTTTTTATCTCCACATTATCCCTCCTGTCCCGCTTGCTGCCCGTGACATTGGCATTTTCCACAATGTTGAGAAAATGAATGGAAATTATGTCGTTTCGTATGAAAAAAGGGAATGGTACTCGTTCTGGAAAAAATCCGACACGGAAGCTCACATAAGAACCCCCGGAACGCTTTTCTGCTATAGCGCGGTGTTTGCCCCGACAGACATCAACATTCCTGTCTATCACGTGTGGGAAAAATTTAATGAATCACAAAAGGCGTGGGAGGAATTGGGGCGGTTTAATTTTCCAATTCTCGGCGGGCGTGAGCTCGGCTATCGCGGCTATAGCGAAAAGACCGTTACCGAGGGAGTTTGGCGCTGTTCCGTTACAACGGAGAGCGGCGCGCTTCTCGGGAGGGCGGTCACAGAGGTTGCTCCAGGAGCTTTGCGCGAATTGATTACCGAGGTGCGATAAAGCCCCGAATCGGCTATATTTAGGAACATGATTCGGGAGAACATAATTAATGCACTGCGGGAATCACTCGGCTTGCTCGGCATTGAGGGAGAAGATATAGAGCTTGAGCACCCGGCGGATTCAAGCCACGGCGATTTTTCGTCAAATATCGCCTTGATTCTCGGAAAGAAACTCAAGAAAAATCCGAAAGACATTGCAAAAGAAATAATCGGAAATATCAAAAAAATTCCCGATGTTGAAAGAATCAATGCGGCGAGGCAGGGTTTCATTAATTTTTACCTGTCGGAGAGTTTTTTTGCCGATACTATAAAGGATATTTTAAAACAGAAAGAAAAATTTGGGGAAAATACTCTCTTAAAAAACAAGAAAGTCATTATTGAATACACAGACCCGAATCCATTCAAGGAATTTCACATCGGTCATTTGATGAGTAATACAATGGGAGAGTCAATCTCGCGGCTTCTTGAATATTCAAAAGCGAAAGTAAAACGGGCAAATTGGCAAGGGGACACTGGACTTCATGTGGCAAAAGTGCTTTGGGGAAAAATGAAGAACCCCGCAATGAATTGGGGAGACGCATATGTATATGGGGCGCAACACTACGAGAAAAATAAAAAGGAAATTAATGAGATTAATAAAAAGATATATGAAAAAAATGATTCTGAAATCAACGAATTATATAAAAATGGTAAAAAAGAATCTCTTGCGGAGTTTGAAAAAATGTACGAGCGCCTCGGAACGAAATTTAATTTCTATTTTTTTGAAAGCGAAGGCGGTTCTGTCGGCTTAGAAACTATTAGAAAACATAAAGACGTTTTTGAAGAAAGCGAAGGAGCAATTGTATTCCACGCAGAAAAGTTTGACCAGTCGCTTCAT
Organism: Candidatus Kaiserbacteria bacterium; assembly: GCA_016186705.1. Lineage (GTDB taxonomy): Bacteria > Patescibacteriota > Minisyncoccia > Phycocordibacterales > JABMNX01 > JABMNX01. The sequence goes on from JACPLB010000006.1 coordinate 45,182, forward strand.
ACTCGTGTTTTTGTCACGAAAGACAGCTTGCCGACGTACGAAGCGAAAGAACTCGGCTTGGCAAAGATGAAATATGACAAGTATCCTTACGACATTTCATTCGTCGTGACAGGAAATGAAGTGAAAGATTATTTCCGCGTTGTGCATAAGGCAATGGAGCACGTTTTTCCAGAACTTGCAGAAAAAACAAAGCATATTCCGCACGGAATGCTTCGTCTTCCGCGCGGAAAAATGTCATCGCGGACCGGAGACGTTATTTCTGCGGAATCTTTACTCAATGACGTCAAAAGTCGTGTTCTCAAAAAAATGACATCAGATATGCCACATAAAGAAGAAATTGCCGATGAGATTGCGGTAGGGGCGGTTAAATATTCAATACTCAAACAAACAATTGGCAACGACATTATTTTTGATTTTGAAAAGTCGCTTTCATTTGAAGGAGATTCTGGTCCGTATCTACAGTACACTTACGCGCGAATTCTCTCTCTTCTTGAAAAAGGTATAAAAGAAGGAGTGAGGGAAAAGGTCGCTTCGGTTGAAGAAATTACGAACGTGGACAGACTGCTCTATCGGTTTCCTGAAGTGGTAGAGCGTGCGACGAAAGAGTACGAGCCGCACTATGTGACGAACTATCTCACGGAACTCGCGGGGGCGTTTAACAGTTGGTACGGACAAGGGAAAATTCTTGACAGCACTAAACATGCCGAACACAAGCTCGCGCTCGCCCGTGCGGTCTCAATAACACTTCAGAACGGCCTCTGGCTTCTCGGCATTAAAGCGCCGGAGCGGATGTGACCTTGTTAATCTCGAGCGGTTATGTATAATTTCAGGTCAGAACACATCGTTCTTGAAGAGGAGGACGCATGTCCTTACGAGAATCATTACGTGAAAACGAAGATGCTCTGCGGACAATACATCTCAACAGGGTATACGCGAGCTCCCCACTGAGTCATCTTCGTGAGGCGGAAGACGCTATCTGCGATAACATCGCTCACTCATTTCAGTGGGCTCAAAAAATCATGGAGTGGCGAAAGGGTGCGGGACTCCGGTGTTTCCCTGTTCGACTCGACCCCATGTTCGCACCCATGTTCGCACGAGGAGAGGACCACGTGACTGTTAGGGAGAGACAATATTTCCCTGCTGCGTTTGAACTCGTACAGGGGCGCAGTTTGACTGGAGAAGTCCTGCTTGTCTTTAAGAGCGGTGGATAACCACCTCTCCTCCTCCGTACCTCGGCCGCCTACGGCGGCCATTTCTTTTACGCAACTCTCCAATCTGCTACTATTGGTAGATATTTAGCTATGGCAAAGGGTTTTCCCCTATGGATATGAATGACAAGAAAAGCGATATTGCGAAACGGGAAGAGAAAATTCTTACATTTTGGAATGATAATAAAATCTTTAAAAAATCCGAAGAGAAAGACGCGCCACGGGGAGAATACATTTTCTACGATGGACCGCCGTTCGCCACGGGACTTCCGCATTACGGGCACATTCTCGCAGGTACAATAAAAGACGTTATTCCGCGTTACAAAACAATGTGCGGCTTCCGTGTGAAGCGGCGATGGGGCTGGGATTGCCATGGTCTTCCGCTTGAAAATGAAATAGAGGCGGAACTCGGACTTAAGACGAAGCGGGATATTGAGAAACTCGGCGTCGGTACTTTCAACGCGGCAGCGCATGGCGCGGTACTCCGTTTTGCCGATGATTGGAGAAAAATTATACCTCGCTTGGGAAGGTGGGTGAATATGGAGAGCGATTACCGGACAATGGACGCGACGTACACCGAGTCGGTATGGTGGGCGTTTGGCGAACTCTACAAAAAGAAGCTCATCTACAAGGGATTCAAATCAATGCATCTCTGCCCGCGATGCGGCACGACGCTCTCAAATTTTGAAGTGAATCAAGGATACAAAGACACTACCGACATATCGGCATATGTAAAATTTCCTCTTAAAGATAGGCCGGACGCCTTCCTTCTCGTCTGGACAACGACGCCGTGGACGCTTCCCGGGAACATGGCGGTTGCGGTCAATAAAGATATCACATACGCAAAAATTCAAATAGGGAGAGACATTTTGATACTTGCAAAGAATCGTCTCTCGATTCTTGGCGGGGGGTATAAAATAATAGAAGAATTCAAGGGAGAGAAACTTGTTGGCACGTCATATACGCCACCGTTTGATTACTATACAAGCGCAGACATTAAAGAAGAAGAAAATGCGTGGAAAATTTATCACGGAGACTTTGTATCAACCGAAGAGGGAACAGGTATCGTACATATCGCTCCTGCGTTCGGAGAGGATGACCTCGCTCTGGCGCAGAAAAATGATGTTCCAATCGTACACCATGTAACGACCGAGGGCGTTTTTGCCGACACGGTTACAGATTTTGCCGGACGTCCTGTGAAACCGAAAGAAAACCCTCAAGAAGCCGATATTGAAATCATCAAGTATCTTGCACACAAAAATCTTTTATTCAAAAAAGAAAAAATCACGCACCCGTATCCGTTCTGCTGGAGGTGCGATACGCCGCTTCTCAACTACGCATCATTATCGTGGTTTGTCAGAGTGATCAATTTCAAAGAAAAATTGGTTCGACAGAACAAGCGTATCGGATGGGTGCCAAAAGCGGTTGGTGAAAACAGATTCGGCGACTGGCTTCTCCATGCACGCGACTGGGCGATTTCACGGACGCGCTTCTGGGGAGCTCCTTTACCCGTATGGGTAAATGGAAAGACCGGAAAGCATGTCATTATTGACTCCGTTGATGAACTGAAAAAATATATAAAGAGGTCCGGTAACCGTTACTCTGTCGCACGACATGGAGAAAGCGAAAAAAATGTATCACCCGTGATCGTTACGGATAATCCAGATGCGCCGTACCATATTACGGAAAAAGGGAAGCTTGAAATCCGAGATGCCCTAAAGCAGTTTAATGGTGAAAACTTTGACCTCATAATCACATCTCCTGTTCTACGAGCACGAGAGACCGCCGAATTTGTTGCCGAACATCTCGGATTTAATAAGAAAGATATCATTGTTGACGAACGTATTCGTGAACTTGAGCATGGCACTTGGGAAGGGAGACCACTTGCAGAATTTGAGAATACGTTTCCCACAGACCCGTCTCGTTTTGAGAGTGGTCCTGAAGGCGGTGAGACATGGACAGACGTACGAAACCGTATGGGGGAATTCTTGTATGAACTTGAACGCATACACAAAGGAAAGCGCATACTCATTGTCTCGCATGGCGACCCTCTCGCGCTCATGAATGCTTTAGCGAAGGGGCTCTCAAAAAAAGAAACAGTCAGGTTGTGGAATGAAGTTTACCCACGTAAGGGTGAGATTCATGAACTTGATTTTACTCCCCTCCCGCACAATGAGAACTACGAGCTTGACCTCCATCGACCGTACATTGATGACATTAAGCTTGTTGATACTCACGGAGAGAAACTCTCGCGTGTTCCTGATGTCTTTGACTGCTGGTTTGAATCCGGCTCAATGCCCTACGCACAACATCATTATCCGTTTGAAAATACGAACATCTTTAATCCGAAGAAAAGGTTCTTTAGAAGAAGGAAAGGATATCCGGCAGATTTCATCGCTGAAGGAATGGACCAAACACGCGGATGGTTTTACTCGCTCCTCGTACTCGGTGTGGGACTCTTCGGTCTCTCTCCGTACCGCCATGTGATTGTGAACGGCCTCGTGCTCTCGGAAGACGGAAAGAAAATGAGCAAGCGTCTGAAAAATTACCCCGACCCGATGGCTGTTGTTGATACATACGGAGCGGACGCACTGCGCTACTACCTCCTGTCTTCTCCAGTAGTGCGAGGAGAAGATTTACGTTTCTCCGAGAAAGGGGTTGACGAGGTAATGAAAAAGATTCTTGTTCGACTCTCGAACGTCCATTCGTTTTACGCGCTCTACGCGGTAAAAGAAAAAATATCGTATGAAAAGAGCAACAATGTCCTTGATAAATGGATACTTGCCCGTACGCAATCGCTTATAAACGATGTCACAGACGCCATGGAGCGCTATGAGCTTGACCAGGCAACACGCCCGCTCTCGCTGTTTGTGGATGACTTTTCTACATGGTATATACGGCGTTCTCGGGAGCGTTTTAAAGCGGAAAGAAAGAATGAAACACTCCACACCACTCGCTTTGTCCTCCTTACCTTGAGCAAAGTCATGGCGCCGTTCATACCGTTTTACGCAGAATCTCTATATCAGGCAGTCAAAGACGAGACTCTTCCGGAGAGCGTTCATTTATGCGATTGGCCTTCCGCGGGGAAAGTGGATGAACGCATACTATCAGATATGAAGTTAACACGAGAGGTCGTTTCATTCGCGCTTGAAGCGCGGGCGCAGGCGGGAATCAAAGTTCGGCAACCTCTATCTACGCTTACGGTCAAAAATAATAGATTAAAGGGGAACGGACAACTGATTGCGCTGATAAAAGATGAAGTAAACGTAAAGAACGTTGAATTTTCAGATATACAAGAAGGAAAAGTAACGCTCGACACGCATATCACAGAGGAGCTCAAAAATGAGGGGCTGATGCGCGACATCGTGAGGCAGATTCAGCAATTCCGCAAAGACAGCGGAGTTATTCCGCATAAGCACATTAGGCTCTCGGTTATCGCGGATGAAATGTCTCGGAAAATCATCATGTTATTTGAAGATGAGATAAAAAGGGCAACGCTTCTTTCGCAGATTTCTTTTGAAAAGACGACTGACGGAGGCGTGATTAATAATAGTCGGCAGTTAACATTCTCACTTAAAGAGTAAAACATGTCGCATCACCAATATCACACCGAAGCATTCGTACTCGGAAGCATGCCGGCGGGGGAGTCAAACAAATACATTGATATGTTCACCGCGGACCTCGGGCGAGTGCGCGCGTTCGCGAGGAGCGTGCGGGAAATGCGTTCGAAACTCCGCTTTTCCTTACAGCATTTCTCACTTTCGGAAGTTTCTTTGGTACGGGGGAAAGAGGTGTGGCGGGTTGTCGGCGCGCAATTAAAGCACAGCCTGCATTACGATATCCCGAATCGACACGGAGAACGCGACATGATGCTCCGGCTCTTCTCTCTCTTAAGACGTTTACTGAACGGCGAGGAAGAAAACAAGTCGCTTTTCAGGACAATTTCCGATGCCCTCTCATTTCTCCGCGAGAACGTGTTGAGTGCGGATGAGGTACATAATTTTGAATGTCTCATAGCGCTTCGCATACTTTACAATCTCGGCTATCTCGCGAAAGATACCGAAAACACTCGCTTTCTCGATACGTTCGATGTCAATAAAGAGTTAATTTCACTCCTTTCTCCCATGCGTTACGATATAGTCAAACAAATCAACTTGTCGCTTCAGGAAAGCCAGCTGTAGCGAAGATTGAAATACTTTTAATGATATACTTGAGAGATACTACCTCGTTCAGCATGAGTATAATAAAAAATCGAAAGCGTAGCAGGGGTCGAATGCATTTATGAGAATACGCGCAAAAAAGAAGCCTGCACGCTTCTTGTTGTAAGCAAGATGGATGAATACGATAGAATTGAAAATCTCCGCAGGCGTCTCTATTCAAGAAAAAATGCCGTTCCAAAAGACCACCGTCACGGCTTGTCCGGCGAGGGTTCAACTTCTATTGAGCGCGTATGGGCAGAACCCCATACAAAAAAGGTAATGCCGCAAAGAGAAAAAAAATCTTTCCTTAAAATATTCTTTATTTTTTCCATTCTGTTTTTTCTCGGCTCGGCGCTTTTTGGAGGATTTTATTTTTTTGGCGGGAAGAACATTGTTTCTTCCGAGAACGTGGACATTCAAATTCAAGGTCCGACGGCAATTGGCGGCGGAGATGAGCTTGAACTTCAAATTTCTATCGTAAATAAGAACACGACAACGCTTGAACTCACCGACTTGCTAGTCGAGTATCCGGAAGGCACACGCGCGCCCGGGAACTTGCAGAGCGAATTTCTCCGATATCGCGAGTCGCTCGGGAACATCGCGCCGGGGGAGCGAGTAAAGAAAAACGTTCGTTCCATACTTTTTGGAGAAGAAAATACGCAAAAAGAAATCATCGTTACCGTCGAATACCGGGTTGCCGGTTCAAACGCCATTTTCTACAGCGAAAAACCATATCTCATCACGCTCTCGTCTGCACCGGTAAGCGTGTCCGTGCGCTCGCTCAATGAAGTAATTTCGGGGCAGGAAATCGACTTCTCCGTCGTCATCAGCTCCAACTCAACTGGCAGGGTTGAAAATCTGGTACTCCAGGCGGAGTACCCGTTTGGATTTACCTTTAAGGAAGCCCAGCCGCAGGCACAGTACTCAAATTCCGTGTGGGAACTCGGTACGGTTGCTCCCGAAGAAAAGAGAACAATTCGTATCGTCGGCGTCATGACCGGACAAGATAACGAAGAGAGAATCTTTCGATTTGCCGTCGGCGTCCGTGATGAACGTGACGTGAAAAAGCTCGCCACGTCGTTTGTGACGACAACACGGTCCATCACTATCGAGCGTCCGTTCATAAGCACGGAACTCGCGCTTAATAACAGTATTGACACGTCATATGTGTTTGGAAACGAAGAGAGTATTCAAGGAGAGATTGCCTGGAAAAATAATCTCCCAAACGCCGTCTCAAACGTCCAAATAGAAGTAAAGCTTTCCGGAAACGCGATTGATAAATCGTCAATTACGGCTGAAAGAGGTTTCTACAATTCCGTGACAGACACTATCAGGTGGAGCAGGGATACGCTTGAAAATTTCGAGTCCGTTGAGCCGTCGCAGGCAGGTCTTCTCCGCTTTGACTTCAAAAGCAGAGATATCTCGGCATCCTCTATCGCAAATCCGAACATTACGCTTGAAATCACCGTCAGGGGGAATCGCACGGGTGAAGGCAATGTCTCTGAAACAATCGAATCCGATGTAACCCGTGCAGTGAAGATTGCCTCTGACTTAAGACTCACACCGCGGATACTCCATAATTCCGGACCTCTTCAAAACACTGGAACAGTTCCTCCACAGGTAGAGAAAGAGACGACGTACACGGTAGTATGGACTGCCACAAACAGCGCGAATCATATTTCGAGCGCGCGTGTCACCGCCGTACTTCCGTCATACGTTCGGTGGATGGGGAGCATCAGTCCGCAGAACGGCTCCGTTAGCTTTAACGAAACCAGCAGGCAAGTAGCATGGAATATCGGAGAACTTTCGCAATCATCCGGCAGTAACGTTACGCTTAAGGAGGTTGCTTTCCAGCTTGGGTTTACTCCGAGTTTGAGCCAAGTTGGGGAAATTCCGACCCTCATGCATACTCAAGTCATCACGGGGTACGATCAGTTCGTCGAGAGGCAGATAACGCGGGATGTCGCGAATATCACGACGCTCATTCAGTCGGAGAGCGGACTTCCGAGTGGTCATGACCGAGTAGTACCATAACCAATCATGGCAACAGAAAAAGAACGGCTCATGGAAAATATCGTATCGCTCGCAAAGCGGCGCGGTTTTGTGTTTCAAGGGTCTGAAATCTACGGAGGCATTGCTGGCATGTGGGACTATGGGCCTTTGGGGGTGGAACTTGCGCATAACATCAAGGATATCTGGTGGCGCATGTTCGTCTATAACCGGGAGGACATGTATGGTATTGATGCGTCTATTTTAATGAATCCGAGAGTCTGGGAAACAAGCGGGCACACAAAAACTTTTTCAGACCCCGTAATCAAATGTGTGAAATGTAAAAAACAATTTCGTGCTGACCAATTAGATAACAAAAACGCTTGTCCTGCGTGCGGAGGCAAACTTAGTAAGAGTCAGCCGTTTAATTTGATGTTCAAAACCTATATTGGCGCAACCGAAGATAGTGATTCAATCTCCTACCTTCGTCCGGAAACGGCGGGCGGCATTTTTGTGAATTTTAAAAATGTTGTCGACTCCATGCATCCGAAACTGCCGTTCGGTATCGCGCAAATCGGCAAGGCGTTCCGGAATGAGATTGCTCCGCGAGATTTTCTCTTCCGTCTTCGGGAATTAAAACAAATGGAAATTGAATACTTCGTCCGTGCGGAAGAGTGGGAACGCGCCTTTGAAGAATGGCGGCTCGCTATGCTCGCATTTGCCAAAGAAGTGGGCATTCCAAAAAAGGTGATTCATGAGCTCGAAGTGCCGGAGAGTGAACGCGCGCACTATTCAAAACGCACCATTGATTTTGAGTTTGATTATCCATTTGGGAAAAAGGAACTGTGGGGCTTGGCGTATCGCACCGACTATGACCTTTCACGTCATGCGGAGGCGTCCGGCGCCGATTTGACATACTTCGACGAAGAAGAAAACAAGCGATTCATCCCGCATGTGATAGAACCATCGTTTGGAGTGGACCGAACGTTTCTTGCCGTTCTTCTCTCTGCGTATCGCGTGGACGAGATAAAAGGGGAGAAGCGCGTTTTTCTTGCGTTTAAGCCCGCCGTTGCTCCAATTAAAGTTGCGGTTTTTCCTCTTCTTAAAAACAAGCCAGAATTGGTTACAAAAGCGCGAAATATATACCAAATGCTTAAAAAACACATTCCGCAGATTGATTTCGATGATAATGGCAATATCGGCAAGCGATATCGCCGGCAAGACGAGATCGGCACGCCATACTGCGTGACAATTGACTTTGATACGCTTGAAGATAACACAGTCACTCTGCGCGACCGCGACACGACCGAGCAAGAGCGAGTCAACGAAAAAAATCTTCTTGAAATACTTAAGAAAAAACTCGTAAGCTTTTAACTTTTCACTTTCTTTCCACTTTCCACTTTCCACTTTATACTTACGCATATGCTTAACGACTCCCGTCAGTTAGTTGTGAACATCACGACCGGCACGATTATCCGGTCGGTACTCCTTGTGCTTCTTGTTGCCGCTCTTTTTTACCTCAAAGAGCTCGTACTCGTTGTCTTGACTGCTGTTGTCATTGCGTCGGCGATTGAGCCCGCCACAAAATGGTTCGTAAAATACAAATTCCCCCGCGTTATCGCGGTCCTCGTCGTCTATCTTGTGTTTTTCGGTCTTATCATAGGGCTCTTCTATTTCTTCCTTCCGCCGGTTCTTAATGAGGCGATAAACTTTCTAGCCGTTCTACCCGAGTATTTGGAGCGTTTCGATTCGGCGAGTCCGATTCAGCAATCTGCCTTGCTCGGAGCGCAGAGCGTCGTTGATAATTTTTCCATCACGCAGATTGTCAGCGAACTGCGGACAATATTCTCCAATGTCTCCGGAAGTTTTCTCACGACCATCACAGCTATTTTCGGCGGCGTCTTGAGCTTTGTGCTTATCATCGTTTTCTCGTTTTATTTCGCGGTGCAGGAAACGGGCATTGACGATTTCCTGCGCGTTATTACGCCGGTAGAGTATCAGAAGAACGTCATCAGTCTCTGGAAACGCTCCCAGTTTAAAATCGGCTTGTGGATGCAGGGACAGCTTATTCTTGCGGTCATTGTGGGGATGCTCGTCTATCTCGGACTCACCATTCTCGGGGTTAAATACGCCCTCCTCCTTGCCGTGGTTGCCGCTTTGTTTGAAGTCATACCGGTGTTCGGGCCGATACTCTCGGCGATTCCCGCGACCATTATCGGGTTTGTTGACGGGGGAGTCACGATAGGACTTTTGGTCATCGGCCTCTACGTCATTATCCAGCAGTTTGAAAATCATCTCATCTACCCCTTGGTCGTGACCAAAGTCGTCGGTGTGCCGCCGCTTCTCGTCATTCTCGCACTCATTGTCGGCGCTCAACTTGCCGGTTTTCTGGGGATTATTCTCTCGGTGCCGGTTGCCGCCGTCATTCAGGAGCTCGTGAGCGACTTGGAGAAGAAGAAAGCGCGTGCGCTTGAAAAAGAAGGTGCCGGAGCGTAGCATTGTGAAATGTCAAAGGCTTTCTACGTCACAACAACGCTCCCATACGTAAACGCAGACCCGCATGTGGGTCACGCTTTAGAATTAGTTCATGCAGATATTTTTGCTCGTTACTCACGACTTATGGGTCGGGAAGTGTTCTTTAATACTGGTACTGATGAGCATGGGCTAAAGGTGTATCGCAAAGCTCTCGAAGAGAATAAAGAGCCGCAAGAATATGCTGACGAGTATGCCTTACATTTCCAGAATCTGGTGGGTAAACTCGGACTCATTGAAGACATTAATTTTGTTCGCACGACAGATCCGGTTCATAAGAAAGCGGCACAAGAATTTTGGAAGCGATGTGATGACAACGGGTACATTTACAAGAAGGATTACAAAATAAAATATTGTGTCGGATGTGAACTTGAGAAGACTGACTCCGAGCTTGAAAAGGGTTGCTGTCCTCTTCATCCCAATCTTCCTATTGAGATAATTGAGGAGGAAAATTACTTCTTCAAGTTTAGCCAATTTCGCGAGAAACTACTCGCTCTCTATAATAATCGTCCTGATTTTGTAGTACCGAGACAACGTTTTAATGAAATTCGTTCGTTTGTAGAGCGAGGTCTTGAAGACTTCAGTATTTCCCGTTTATCTTCAAAAATGCCGTGGGGTATCCCGGTACCTGGAGATAATTCGCAGGTCATGTACGTGTGGTTTGACGCATTGGTGAACTACATTTCGGTTATCGGATGGCCGGATAACATGAAGCGTTTTTCAAAATGGTGGCCGGCACTTCAATTCGCAGGCAAAGACCAGATACGCCAGCAATCAGCTATGTGGCAGGCAATGCTTATGGCTGTTGGAATCTCTGAGCCGTCACGACAGATTATTATTCACGGATTTATCACAAACGATGGCGAAAAGATGTCAAAATCACTCGGAAATGTCGTTAATCCAATCCCTCTCATAGATGAATACGGTGTTGATGCCGTGCGCTATTACTTGGCGCGACATACGCACCCATTTGAGGATAGTAATTTTACGATGGAGAAATTCAAAGAAGCGTATAACGCAAATTTGGTAAACGGTCTCGGTAATTTAGTTGCTCGTATTATGAAACTTGCAGAGGATAATCTAGAACAACCTATCAAGAAACCGAAACCTGTAAGTTTTCCAAAAGAATACACAAACGCTATCGAGTCTTTTGAATTCAATCGGGCAATTGATTTTGTATGGCATAAAATACAAACGCTTGATGAGCGAATTGCAAAAGAGGAACCATTTAGACTAGTCAAGAATGAACCTGAAAAGGGAAAGCGAATTATTGTTGAACTTGCGACTGAACTCTATTGGGTTGGACGCATGCTGTACCCATTTTTGCCTGACACAAATATAAAGATAAAAAAGACTATCCTCGCGAACAAAAAACCGGAAAACTTATTCCCACGTATCCTGTAAGAATGCTATAGTTAAGTCATATGAGCGTAGGAATACTCTTCGCAATTTCTGCCGCAATTGTTTTTGGATTATGGACAGTTTTTCATAACCAAGCGGCGGAACATATATCACCCGTACTTGGTGCGATACTAGTTTCTTTAACGGCTGTAATAATCGGACTCCCTTTTTTTATACGTGAGTGGGTGGGAGTTGGAATCCAAATTGGTCAAAGAGGTTTCTTTTTTATAGTCCTGACCGGCATCTCAGCATTTACACTAGATTATTTAGTACTCCGGACTTATTCTGCTGGAATTCCAATCTCAATTGGCGGCCCAATTATTATCGGAGGCAGTATCGCTGTAGCTGTGATTATTGGTTTTTTCCTTGGCGAACAGATAACTATTATAAAAACACTAGGAATCACTCTGGTCCTGATTGGTGCCGCAATTCTTGCATCTTTTGTATAACAGGACTTTATGACCGCCCCCGATTACATTGATTTCCATTGCCATATTCATTTCTCGCGGTATGACAACGACCGCGATGAAGTCCTCAAACACATGCGCGAGAGCAATATCTGGGCGATTGTTGTAGGAACCGATAAAAAACAGTCGCAGGAAGCTCTTGAATTTGCGAAAAAACACGAGGGCATATACGCGACAGCCGGGCTTCACCCGGCTGACAACACCAAAGAATCATTTGAAGAATCTTTTTACGAAACGCTGATTTCCGATGATAAGACAGTCATGGTCGGGGAGTGCGGACTTGATTATTACCACATTAAGGAAAAAGATGAACAAGCTCGCCAGCGGAGAGAATTTGAAAAACAAATTGATTTTGCCGTGCTCCACGGCAAACCGCTCATGCTCCATGTGCGAGAAGCTCATAAAGACGCACTCGACATGCTCCAGTCAAAGAAAAAAGAGTTCGGACAAAGACTGCGTGGCAACGTCCATTTTTTTACCGAAAGTCCCGATATTGCGAAACGGTACTACGACCTTAATTTCACGACGTCGTTCCCGGGAGTTATTACGTTTACGCAAGAGTATGACGATACGGTGCGCTACGCTCCTTCCGACATGCTCCTTTCGGAGACCGATTCTCCGTACGCGGCACCGGTGCCGTATCGGGGGAAGCGGAATGAGCCAAGCTATGTCATTGAAGTCGTAAAACGCATGGCGGATATCCGGAATGAAAATATTGAAACGCTAAAAGAACAGCTTGTGGAAAATGCCATGAGAGTCCTTTCTCGCGCGTAAGAGAATTCTTGCGAGTCGTACTGTGGCATGGTAAGCTAGAGCGCATTATATGGAACATACCGACATTGCCGAAAAACCAATGCAAGAGATAAACGAAGAGATTGATGCGGAATCTCGCGTATATGAATTGGGATATCTCATCACGCCGACTCTTGCTGAAGGGGAGATTCCCCGAGTGACTGCGGCATTAAAGGCGCTCGTTGAGGAAAACGGCGGCGCTCTTGTTTCCGAACAGACACCTCAACACATGACGCTTGCATACGCGATGTACCGGGCACTCGATGGAAAGAAAGAAAAGTTTGAAACGGCGTATTTCGGAGGAATTAAATTTAACATTGAACCGAGTGCAATAGTGTCACTTAAAAAATCTCTCGACACAGACGTACGCATTCTTCGCTACATTATCTTCAAGACGGTCCGGGAGAATACCCGTGCGGAAATCAAACTGCCGCAAATAAAAACGGAACGGAAAATGGGAATTACTCACAGACCATTGCTTCGCAAGAAAGAAGAAAGCGCTCCAATCTCCGAAGAGGCGCTTGATAGAAGCATCAAGGAGCTCATGGTAGAATAAACGTATGTATCTCAACAAAGTCTTTGTATACGGTAATTTAACGCGCGACCCCGAACTTCGCTCTTTGCCGTCGGGCGTGCAGGTCGCGAGTTTTAGTATTGCGACGAACCGCGTGTGGAAAGGAAAAGACGGCTCAAAACAAGAAAGCGCTGAATTTCATAACATTGTCGTATTCGGACGTCAGGCAGAGACAAGCGCGCAATATCTCAAAAAGGGAGGTTCGGTCTTGGTAGAGGGAAGAATGCAGACGAGAAGCTGGGAGAGCGACGGACAGAAAAAGTACCGAACTGAAATTGTCGCTGACCGTGTGCAATTCGGTCCTCGAAGTTCCGGCGGCAGTGCGCCGAAGCAGAGCGAGAAGACTTCACCGGAGACCGAAGGAAACGCGATAGACTACCCTGAAGAGAATATCAATCCTGACGATATTCCTTTTTAAATAAAATTAAGCGCGTATGCAGAGCAAAAAGAAACCCGATTTTTTTTCGACCCATAATGTCAAGCACATTGATTACCGGGACACAGAGATTTTGAAGCAATTTCTCAATCCGCACGGCAGGATGCTCTCAAGAAAGAAATCCGGACTGAACGCCAAGCATCAGCGGCTAATGGAGGTGGCGGTCAAACGAGCCCGCTTCATGGGGCTTTTGCCGTTTGTCTCAAAATAGGAATCAAAAAAGCGCTTATTTTAAGGCACAGGAAATGCCCCACACATGTGGGTCATTTCTTTTCTGTCCGTTCAACGTACTCTCCCGTCTCCGTGTTGACGCGGATGACATCTCCCTCGTTGATGAAAAGAGGGGTGGTAACTGTTGCTCCGGTCTCAAGCATCACCTGCTTGACTCCGCCTTGTGCGGTGTTTCCTTTCATTGACGGAGGGGCTTCCGTCACTTTTAAGTCAATTTTAACCGGAAGCGAAATCCCGATAATCTCGTTATTGAATACAAGACTCTCAATTTCAGAATTTTCTTTCATGAATTTTTGCGTCGCTCCTATCATTTCGGACGGCAGTTTAAACCTATCCTTCGGATTATAAGGGTCACAAAACCAAAATTCTCCTTTATTGCGGTAGAGATACTTGACCGGTCTTGTTGAAATATCGGCTTCGCGCACTTTGTCGTTTTGGTGAAACGTATGCTCGAGCGTGCTGCCTGTTTTCAAACTGCGGAGTTTGGTCTGGTTGACCGGCTTGCGCTGTTGTTTCCGAAAAACCCACGACGAAAGCACCTCGTACGGTTCATTGTCAAGAATGATATATTTTCGCTGAGTTATTTCATTGTACGACAACATAATGTTCGCTATTCTAGCCGAAGAGTGATGTTTAGTCCACAGGTAACCTTACTCTCAGTATCCTCGTTGCAATTAATACGGAGGTCGATATAGTTAAGGTAATAAAGGCGTGAGAGAGGGTTCCGCCCCCTCTCACTTGGCCTGTGTGGAAATGCCCTCATTATGGGACTCTTAGACGAACACACGACACATACCGACCTCGTAGGAAAGAGCGATGAAGAAATCCTCGCCCTTTCCGTCGCATATCCCGACCTTTTCTCGATTATTCTCAAGCGATATCAGGATGCGTTTCTGCGGAAAGCGCAGTCAATCTTGCGGAGCAGGGAGGACGCCGAAGAAGTCGTGCAGGAAGTCTTTGGGAAAATATACCTCTACGCGGATAAATTCGTCGTACAAGAAGGCGCATCGTTTAGTTCATGGGGATATCGTATTCTGATGAACACCGCCTTTACCCGCTACCAGAAGCTCAAGAAGGAACGAAAGGTGCTTCAGCCGCTTGACCCTGAAGTGTATGAAACGCTCTCCGACACGAAGATGGAGCAGTTTGAAAGACTTGAATTGAGCGACTATGTTGTCTCTGTACTCTCCAAGATGCCGGAGCATCTCGCCCGCATTCTTACCAAGCATTTCATAGAAGGAAAACCGCACAAAGAGATTGCAGAGGAGGAAGGAATTTCCGTCGGCGCGGTAAAAACGCGCGTGCATCGGGCAAAGGAGTCATTCAGGAGAAGTACACATTCATTATTGGCGTAGGCAGTAATAATACATTGTATGGAGAATAGTATTCTTGAACAAAAAATAATGGCACGGGTGGGACGCATTCACTCCCTTAAAAGAGTACTCAATCCGCTCATGCTCAAAGTGTACGCGTTCGTCGCCGTAAGCGCCGGCATGCTGTCGTTAGTATCGATAAAAAACGTGTTTCTCAACATGCCACCTCTTTTTGAGCTCCAAGGTGTGTACTATTTTGTCATAGCCGCACTTCGAAACACTGAGCTCTCCGTACAGATAATTTCTCTCGCTCTCTTTATACTCGTCCTTCTTCTCGTGCGGGATACCGTAAGAAACCTCACTTTCCACGCGCCGTACGTACCGCGTGCCATGCGCCGCGTATCGCACTAGACAAGCTTCTTTCTGATATCTTTGAGAATCACACCAGCGATTTTCTTGTTTTCTTTCAAGTATTGTCTCGCCGCGTCGTACCCACGTCCAAGTTTTTCTTCTTGAGACTCTTTTTCACCCGGCAGGTAACTGTACGACGCTCCTGATTTTTTAATGATACCGAGTTTTTCTCCGAGTGCGAGGAGTTCCCCTTCTTTTGAGATGCCTTCATTGTACATGAGGTCGAATTCCGTTGTTTTAAAAGGTGCCGCCACTTTATTCTTGACGACTTTTACGCGATGCCGCCCGCCCATAACTTCGTCGTTCTTCTTGATTTGCGCGATGCGTCTGATATCAATGCGTATTGACGTGTAAAACTTAAGCGCTTTTCCTCCCGGCGTTGTTTCGGGATTGCCGAACATAACTCCGATTTGCATGCGGATTTGGTTGATGAAAATAACAATCGTTTTTGATTTGGCGGTAATTGCAGTGAGCTTGCGCAGGGCCTGTGACATCAAACGCGCCTGCTTGCCAACGTGGTGCGCGCCCATATCCCCCTCAATCTCGTCTTTCGGGGTAAGCGCCGCCACCGAGTCTATAACAATGATGTCTATTTTCCCCGAACGCACAAGTGACTCAACAATCTCAAGCGCCTGTTCTCCGGTATCGGGTTGTGAGACAAGCAATTCTTCAATCTTTACTCCGATTCTTTTCGCGTACTCGGGGTCAAGCGCGTGTTCAGCGTCAATAAAGGCGCAGACGCCGCCCGCCCTCTGCGCCTCCGCAATGGCGTGGAGCGAAAGGGTTGTTTTTCCCGATGACTCAGGTCCGAAAATTTCAATGATTCTTCCGCGCGGAAGCCCGCCGGTGCCAAGTGCCCAATCGACGCCGACAGACCCGGTCGGAATGGCGTCAACGTTTACTCTCGGCTTGTCGCCGAGCTTCATGATTGCTTCCTCACCGAACTTGGTTTTTATTTCGTTAATCGCGTCGTCAATTGCGCCGGAACCCGTCGCCGTTTTTGATTTTTTTTGAGGCATGTTAATTATAGACAAGTTCGAGGGTACGATTTGTTGTTCTTCCGAATTTATCTTTGGCGTGTAGCGTAATTATATTATAGCCGGGAGAGAGGAGCAATTTTTCCTTAAATACCCCGGTTTCGTCAATGAATATCCGCCGGTCGTTTATGGTAATCTCGGAAATGTTTTTTGTCGTACCGACGACTTCCGTAAGCGACGCAAAAAGCGTCGCACCGTTCTGCGGCGTCTTTATGGTAATGACCGGACCTATAACCAGGTTGTGCATCTGAAAATACGTGTATCCCAGAATTCCCAGAAGAAGGATGATAAACCCGATAATTTTAATGTTGAGATGCCTTGCGTAGGACATACATACGTTACTCTTTCTCTTCCTCAAAAACCGCTTCGTCTTCACCCGCACTCTCGTCCACCTCGCGTCGATTGAGAACTTCTCTCGGCTTGGCGCCGTCCGCGGGTCCGATGACACCGCGCTCTTCGAGCATGTCCATGAGCCGCGCCGCACGCGCGTACCCGACCCGCAATTTCCGTTGGAGATACGACGTAGACGCTTTACCTGCTTCCGTGACAATACGATGCGCTTCATCGTAGAGGTCGTCGTCTCCTTCGTCATCCAACGTCGCGGAAAAAATCGAGGAGTCTCCTTTTGTCTCCGTAAAATCTATCTCGCTCGGCACCTCATCCTCATAATGTTTGGTAAGGTACGAAGAAACTTTCTTGACTTCTTGCTCCGAGATAAACGGAGATTGAATGCGCCGCGGCTTCGACATTTCGTTTGAAAGATAGAGCATATCTCCGGCACCCAAAAGCTTCTCTGCTCCGCCGGTGTCAAGAATGGTGCGCGAGTCTATCTGGGAGGAGACTTGGAGCGCGATGCGCGTCGGTATGTTTGCCTTGATAAGTCCGGTAATGACCTGCACCGATGGGCGCTGGGTTGAGAGTATCAAATGGATCCCGACCGCGCGGCTCATTTGGGCGAGCCGCACGATTGCCGCCTCAAGTTCTCGCGGGTAGGTCTGCATGATATCGGCAAGTTCGTCCATAATAAGAATGATGTACGGCATGGGCTCTGGCATGTCTTCTTCGGGAACTTTGTTCTTGAGAGCCGGCGCGAGTATATTTTTATGGTAGGACGCGACGTCGCGGACCGATTCCGCTTCAAGTATGTCATACCGCCGGTCCATTTCGGTTGCCAACCACTTGAGCGCGAGAATCGCGCGCTTTGCGTCAGTGATAACGGGAGTGAGAAGATGCGGAATATTTTTATAGAGTGTCAGTTCCACTCGTTTCGGGTCAACCATGATAAGGCGCATGTCCTGGGGGGATTTGCGGTAGAGAAGCGACATAATAATGTTATGAATCATGACGGACTTTCCCGAACCCGTCGTCCCCGCAATGAGGAGATGGGGCATTTTTGAGAGGTCGGCGAAGTGGGATGCTCCGGCGATGTCGCGCCCGAGCGCGATGACAAGGGGGCGTTCGGAACGCGCAAATTCCTCTGAAGAAAGGAGAGGTGCAAGGCCAACCATTGATTTTGACGCATTCGGCACTTCAATGCCGACGAGCGATTTTCCCGGAATCGGCGCTTCAATGCGCACCGGGTGCGCCGCGAGCGCGAGCTCAAGATTGTTCTGGAGCGCGAGTATTTTTGAAAGTCGCACTCCTTCCGCGGGTTTTAAGGCGTAACGCGTTACGGTCGGTCCAACGGTAATTTCATCCATCTCAACGTGGATGCCGAAGTTCTGGAGTGTTCTCTTGATGATGTTTGCGTTCGCCTTTATGTCGCCGACATCGGGTTTCCCTTTATCTTTTTCAAGCAAAGAGAGCGGGGGAGGAGTATACGCTCCGAATGCCGGATACATACCGGCACGCTCCTCTTTTTTGCCGAAGCCGAATATTCCGGAGCTCTCTTTTAATTCCTCCTCTGTCTCCTCTTCCTCATTCTCTTCCTCCTCCGCTTCTTCCTCTGTCTCGGCTGCATCTTCATCTATGTAAGTTTCAACATCATACTCTTCTTGAGTGTCTCTTCTTTGTGAGAATATACCAGTTAGGAAAGAAAGTGAGGGAAGCTTCGGGAGAACGTCAAACATAATAAGAAGGGAGAGTACGAAAAGCGCCGAGAGCACCAAGACTGACGCGTAGGTGTCAAAGAGAGCAAGAAGAGGAGTCGCTATGAGACCCCCGAGGAATCCTCCACGGAGAGGTACTGCGATGTCGATAAGACTAAGTGTGGAGAGTACCAATACTCCTGCGCCAATTATTTTCAACGGTCTATAGGCGTGTTCATGCGCGCGAAAGAACGAGACGGCAATAAAAAGGCATACTACGGGGAGAAGAAAGTAACCCACCCCGAAAAGAAACGAGAGTCCTCCGTACGCGCTTTTCCCCGCGACGCCGGCACTATCAAATGCGGCGAGTATGAAAAAAAGTGTAATGAATAAAAAAATGACGCCCCAGATGCCATGGACAGTCTCTTCTTTGAGGTCAGCAAATATGTTTGTAAAGCGCTGACTTTTTTTATTTTTCCGTGCCATTGTTGATTTTATCAATGATACCACGGGGGAGAAGCCTCTCTCAAAGGATATGTCTCAAGAGCGCGGTATATTTCTTTACGCATGCGTTATTGTGTTCAAGGAAGAAACGGTGAACAATGACAGTAAGAGATATACAAAGAAAACTTCCCGCCCTGCCTCAAAGAATCATCTCAAAAGGAGCGCTGCGTACATTAGGTTCCGTGCCCCAACATCATAACAATATGCAATTATGCAAAAATGTTTTGTAATGCTGTCAAGGACTTGTCCTTATGGACATTGTGGATATAATGGACACAACTTTTGTCCTTTTCTGCTAAAGGACAGAAAGGACAAATTATAAAAGACATTTTGTGTCATATGGACAAAAAAACTAGCGGAGAACTTATGGGGCGTGCCCCGCACAATGCGGGGCGTGATTCAAAAAGCGCAAGTGCTGATATTCTTATGGTAGCTCCATTTGGTGAAAATCATGCATGTGCTCATGCGTATAAAAAGACAGAAAAATTGCTTATCGCTGTCCATTTGATTACTAACTTTGTCCCTGAAAGTGAACCTATAAGACATGCAATAAGAGACATATCGATACACATTCTATCAGACATTCTTAAACTTCGTTTCGGTTTACGTTCCGCAGGTCCGGAAAAGGTGAACGACACCATTGCTTCCGTGTGCAATATCATCTCCCTTCTCAACGTGCTTCATGCGTCCGGCTTCATATCAGATATGAATCTCGAGGTTCTACAGCGGGAGTTTACGAATTACGCCGGATTTTTGCGTGCCATAGAGGATACCGATGAAGCACAAAGCATGAAGCTCTCGGAAAGCTACTTTGCGGTCCCCTCTGACAAAAGACACCTTAGAGGGAAAGGTTCAATGTCCTTTAGTACGCAATCCTCTACTAAAAGACACACAGGACATTCTTTAAAAAGGACACCATCATCCCAAACGCATCTTCAGAGGAGGGATAAGATACTTGCTATTATAAAGGACAAAAAGCGCGTAACAGTAAAAGACATTTCTAGCGTAGTGTCCGATTGTAGTGAAAAGACAATACAGCGCGAACTTATTGTCATGATGCACGAAGGTGTCCTTAAAAAAGAAGGGGAGCGAAGGTGGAGTGCTTATTCTCTTGTATAATAATATCCTTTTCCGCACCTCTCGTTTTGCCTCAATGTGACTTTATACCGAAGAAGCCTGTATTTTAGCCATGTTATTGGTTTTTTGTTTTCTACAATCCCTTAATGCGGTCTGGTTACATGTGCAAAACGGAGCTTTCGAAAGACTTGCGTATGTTCAATCTTAATTACAGAGGGGTTGACTTTTAAGGTCCACAAGGATACTCTGTACCCCAATGGATGTGAGTGAACGCCTGCACTATACAGGAGCATAAAAGCCGCAAGGCTTTTTTCGTGTCGCTATGGCTTAAAATAAGCCCAAGCACTCCGATTTTACAGGTACTTCCTTTATCCACACGTACCGTTTTGCGAGTTCATTGTGAAGCGACTATAATTACCCCTAAGCAATCCCGCTTATGCGGGGTGTGATTTGGGCGATAGGCAGTCGCGTCTGCATGACAGGTACGGCCGTTCGTTGACAATTGAATAATCAAGTTAAAATCTTATAGAACGGCTCTCTGTCGTTCCATAAGTTCTCAACGTTTTACTGACACTCTTTATACCTCAACGGAAGCAATCATTCAGGATGGCGGTCTTAACACTCTTGCCTGCTAAATCCAGACTCTCCCGATAATTGAGAGGGTGGAATTAGTGAAGGAAATTATCGCATGTGAGTAATCGTGCGCCTGGTCGTAAACAAGGCACGCGATTATACACAAAACAAAGGACGGATGTATTTTTGGTCGAAACAAAATACGCTCGTACCTATCAGGCGTTTGTGTGTCTGTCGACACACAGGCACGCAAAAGCATTTATAGGAAATTAAAGGTCAATATGATTAACACATTAGAAACAAAAAAAGTTGCAATAGCGATTCTCGTTGTTGCAATGATCTTCGGTGCAGTCTTCGCGCTCTCGAGCGTTAAGGCGTACGCATTAACCGAAGCTCAAGTTCAATCAATCCTCTCTCTGCTCTCATCGTTCGGAGCTGACCAGGCGACCATCAACAATGTTGATTCATCGCTTCGAGGATTGCCAACATCAGGCACCGGTTCAACCGGTACTACAGCATGTTCGTTCACTCGATCTCTCACGGTCGGTGCAACAGGCGATGATGTCACATGTCTCCAGACGTATCTTCAGGGTACGGGACACTTCACCTTCACAGGTGCAAAGGGTTACTTCGGCTCAATTACCCAGAGCGCGGTAGCGGCATGGCAGGCGGCAAATGGAGTCTCACCGGCAGTCGGATATTTTGGTCCTCTTTCACAGGCGAAGTACACGGCAGTCGCTGGTTCAACCGGCACGACTGGCGGAACGACAACTGGCGGAACAACCACAACGCCTGCTCCAACAGGAACAGGATTAACGGTAGGGAGCGCGGGTCAACCTGCGGCTTCACTTGCTCCGGACAGCGCAGCGCGAGTTCCGTTCACGCGAATCAACGTGACAGCTGGAACCGACGGCGATGTTGTTCTCAACAGCGTCTCTGTAAAGCGAGTAGGACTTGCGGCAAACGCAGTCTTCTCCGGTGTCATCTTGGTTGATGAAAACGGTGTACAGCTTGGCACCTCAAAGACGCTTGGTTCAAACGACCAAGCAATTGTCGGCGAAGCGGTCACGATTAAAGCAGGCCAGACTCGAACCTTCACGGTTGCGGGTAACATGGCGGCGGACAACAGCACACGAGACGGACAGGTTGTCGGTCTCAATGTTGTTGGCGTGAATACTTCAGCGACGGTATCGGGCTCGCTCCCTATTTCGGGAACACAGCACACGGTAAACGCATCGCTTGCAATCGGTTCGGCAACATTCAACATCTCTTCATTCGACCCGAACTCAGCACAAACGAAAGAAATTGGAACAACAGGAACACGATTTGCCGGTATCCGCGTTACCGCGGGTTCAGCTGAAGACATCCGAATTCGAAACATTCGATGGAATCAGACCGGTTCAGCAGGAAGCACTGACTTTATCAACGTAAAGACAATCGTTGACGGTACAGAATACCCAACAACTGTTTCTGCAGACGGTAAATTCTACACATCAAACTTTGGCGCGGGTCTCGTGGTTTCTGAAGGAAACAACGTAGACATCTACGTCAAAGGTGACATTGTCGGCGGTTCAAATCGCACCATTGTCATGGATATCGACAAAGATACCGATGTCTACATTACGGGTGAAACATTCGGATACGGCATTACCGGTACAGCTGGTTCTACGGCTTCCGCTGCAACGGATAGTTCACAGTTCACGACTGGAACCCCGTTCTTCGATGCTTCCCACATGACGATTTCTGCAGGTTCAGCATCAACAATTCAGAAGTCAGCATCAGTCCCAGCTCAAAATATTGCAGTGAACGTTCCAAACCAGCCTTTAGGCGCGTTTGAAACGGACATCAAGGGTGAGGCAATCAACGTCTCAGGAATGACGCTCACGGTTGCATCAACGACGGGCTCAGGAACTGGGCTTCTCACAAACGTAACGATCGTGGACCAGAACGGCGCAGTCGTCGCGGGACCAGTTGACGCTACCTACACGAGCGCACTGGTTCAGACGCTTACCTTCACTGACTCAATCACCATTCCAGTTGGAAAGATGGTTTACAGTATCAAAGGTAAAGTCGCTTCAGGTATCGGCAATGGCGGCACCTACATCGTCACAGTCACACCTTCAGGTTGGACGAGTCCAACAGGTGACGTAACGGGTAACGCAATTACCATCTCGCAAGGCGCATTCACGCTCAACACCATGACGGTGCGAGCCGCTGACCTCGCTATTACTGTCTCAGCAACGCCAGTTGCACAGAATATTACTGCTGGCGCAACCAACTTCACGTTCGCAAACTACCAGTTTGACGCAACGCAATCAGGTGAGGATGTACGATTCTCATCAATGATAGGTCTCTTAGGCGGTGGCGCCTCTGGCACCGAAGGTGCATACAACAATCTCTCAGCATGTCAGCTGTGGGATGGCACAACTGCGTTGAACACCGGTTCAAACGTAGTTGACCCTTCAGCGGGGACTGCTTCATCGACAAGCGCGAATACGTTTACCTTTGACTCAGCATTAACGATTCCAAAGGGAACGATTAAAACGCTTGCTTTGAAGTGTAACCTCTCAAGTTCGGCGCACTCAGCGTCAACGTATCAGTGGGGTATCGCAAACACAGCAGCCAACATCACGGTTACGGGTGTAACCTCATCGAACTCCGTGACAGAGACCGTTACTGCGTCGAACGGCCAGCTTATGACCGTCGCAGCAGTGTCAGTTGTTGTATCGAAGGATTCTTCAAGCCCTTCATACACGATTGCATCGGCTGGCTCAACAGGCATTACTGCCGGAGTCATCAACTTCCGTGCGGCAAACGAATCCATCACGCTTCAGCGTGTCGGTTTGGTCTTGACCAACACTTCATCATCGTCGCCAGGGAACCTCACGCAGGTAACCCTCTACGACGGTAATACACCGGTTGGAACCGCAATCTTTACGGGAGCAAGTACTCGCGCAACCTCAACACTTTCAGTCCCTGTCACTCTTCCAAAAGATACTGACAAGGATTTGACGGTTAAGATTGACCTTGCAAACATCGGCACATCACAGTCGGGAACGCAAGGAGCGTTAATTGCGGTTGACGTTGACACGAATAGCACAAATACCCAAGGAGTCGGACAGGAATCGGGAACGACAGTAAATGCGTCCGGTTCTACGGCATTCGACGGTATCCGTGTGTTCAAGTCATACCCAACGTTCGCAAAACTTGCGATTCCTTCAACCGTGCTCGTAACCTCAACGATGGATCTCTACCGATTCAGCGTGACGGCGAACAGCAAGGGCTCAATCGGTATCTACAAGTTCACGGTAAACATCGCAACATCGTCAACACCAGAAAATACATCATCAACAACGGTGACAAATCTCAAGATTCTTGGGTACACTGACTCTGGCTTCTCAAGCGCAGTGTCAGGGTTCACCATTGCAGGTCAATTGAACGACACGACTGCCGGCTTGGTTTCAAGTGGCAACACCGATGTCTTGATGACCGGTTCAACGCAGGGTCAGGATTATCTCCAGATCCCAGCGACCGCGACCTACTACTTCCGAGTAGTAGCGGATGTAACCTTAACTGGTAGCCCAACGGGTGGTACGGTAACCACGAATCTTCAAGGTGATGCAGAATATCCAGCAAACGGATTGACATTCCTTATGGCCAATGCAGCAAGTACAACCGCGTTTACAAACGCAGTTGGCAACGACTTCATCTGGTCACCGAATGCAACCACGACGTCAAACATCACTCATGAAGACTGGACGAACGGTTACTTCGTACCTGGATTACCAGCAGATAACATGGATAGCCAGGTTATCGTTAAGTAATCTACGGTCTCAAGTCTAGGCGCAGGTTTGCTCACATAACCTTCCTAGCAGCAAAAGCCCCTCGCGGAAGCGAGGGGCTTTTGCATTGATGTTTCGTCTCTCACGTTTGTCTTTTGTGTTTGTAAGAGTAGAGGGTTAAAGGGAAGCTAAAGGATATTTTCTCAGCTATCGCTGAGAAAATATCCTTTGTGAATTATGAACAAAAGTGTTGCATTCTGCCTGTCAGATAGCGAGTTGCACAAGAGTGTTTTTTTACATACAATACAGTGCGTTATGTTTGAAAATCTCTTGCGGGATAAAAATGTGCAAAAAGCACTCGGCGTGCTTGTTGTCGTTGTCGCGCTCGCGCTCATTGGTTGGTATATTGTCAACGACTTGAGAGGGAAAACCGATGGAGAAAATCTTGTGCAAGAAGGCGGTATTGGTGCGGATATTCGTGAGGGGGAAGGGGTTATACAACAAATTCCGGTTGACATAGTGATTACTCCTCGCTCAAATATTCTGACCCCAAAACTTGACCGAGCACTTGTATTTCACACAAATCTTGATAGTGCCGCACAAGATATTATTCGAAATAATATTGCGCAGTTGACGGGAAGCTTAAAGGAGCAACCTGATTCTTTTGGGACATGGCTTGACTTGGCAATACAATACAAGATTATCGGAGACTACGAAGGAGCGGCGGAAATCTGGGAGTACCTCAATAGAGCGGCTGAAGGAAACACAATCTCACGGGTGAATCTCGGCAACCTCTATCACTACGAACTTAAAGAGTACGAAAAATCTGAAGCAAATTTCAAGGACGCGCTCCGTATCAATGCGCAACTACCCGAGGCGTACATGGGACTCTTTGAACTCTATCGCTACTCGTTTAAGACAAATACAACTGAAGCAGAGGATATCCTCAGAGAAGGAATTACGGCTCTTCCGCAAAATATTGACTTGGTCATGACACTCGCCGGCTACTACAAGGAAAAGGAACGAGTAAACGATGCAAAAGAAACCTATCAAAAAGCCCGTACGCTTGCCGAGACTACCGGCAATACCGCACTCGTCGGAATGATTGACGACGAGCTCTCCGCACTTTAAATTAAAAGCATGAACCGCACCTTCCTTCATTTTCTCTTCGGCTTTCTTGCCATCCTACTCTTAAGCTTTGTCGTGACTGGCATTGTCGCACAGTACTCCGACGATGAAATTGTTGACAAAGACACGCAAATTGCCTGCCAGCAAACCAACTCCTGCTAAAAAAGCTTAATAATAAAATCCGGTACAAAAAAGTGCAAAGGCTAAATAAAACCTAGTACAAAAAAGTACAACAGAATATTAACTCAGCTATCGCGCAAAATTCTTCTGTTGTATAATGTAAAATAATGAAGAATGATAGGTATACACCAAAGGAGATACTCCTCTATCTCCTTGTGGGGGGAAGTATAGTCGTTGGTGTGGCATATCCTGTCTTTCTCACGCCGGCAATATTTCTTGCGCATTATCTAAAAAAGAAAGATATTAATAAACAAAATAAAGACCGTCTCAAAAGCTCTTTTTATTATTTAAAAAATAAGGGATATATTTCAATAAAGAAACGTAATGGGAAAGTAATCATAGGTCTTTCCGATAGGGGTATAGAACGAGCGAAAATATACAAGATACAAACGAAGTTGAATGAAAGACGTAGAAAAAAAGTGGTATGGGATGGACGTTGGCGCGTGGTTATATTTGACATCCGGGACAGCCACAAGCTTAAAAGAGACGCGTTACGACGGGTGTTGCAACGTTCTGGGTTTAAACTTTTACAAAAAAGTGTGTGGATATACCCCTTCGACTGTACTGAAGAAATATCTTATGTTAAGGATTTTTTTAATATAGACGACAAAGAGTGTCGAATTCTTACCGTAAGTGATATTGGAGACGATAAAGACGTACGGAAAGAGTTTGGCGTATAAGGGAGGGGAAGTGTAGGGAAGCAAAGAGAAAGCAAGATATAGAAGAGTAGAAAAAGCAAAGGATATTTTCTCAGCTATAGCTGAGAAAATATCCTTTGCGAGTCTTTTATGAGTTATAAACAGAAATAACGTGATTATACTTTTAAATATTGCTAGCATAAAAAGTAACAATTCTAGATTCTAACGATGAAAGCTCTTTTTTTGAAGATATGGATAATCGGACGATGGATACTTCTCATCCTCGCCGTATTATTTGTCGGTCTAGTCATTTATCGCATTCCTTTTATAGCAGAACAAGAGCGCACTGAAGAAGCTATTACGCGCATTGAAGCGCAGGTACTCACTAAAGAAGATGTAACGGGAGAGCGCCTGCCGCCACAACCTGACCAGGCACTTGTGAATGCAACAGTTGAGGGAATTGACGCGAACAAAAATGGCATCCGTGATGATGTTGAATTAGCAATTTTTGAACGGTACTCGGGAGATATAAATATCAAGATTCGCGCGGCAATGTTGCAATATGCAATAGCACAACAGGTGTATCTAACAGATGTATCTAACTCAGAAATTTGGATTGCCGCTGTGAAACACCGAGGGAGAGGAATCGGTTGTTTGGTTGAAGTAGCGTTTGAAGAATACACTGATATTAAAGATCAAATAGGAAAAACTGATGAATGGATAATGTTTGTAAGTGATCTCATTTTTAACTCGGATAGACGTCTGGAGAAGAAGAATGAGATTGATCAATTCGATACTGCCTATGCTGACGGAGGCACAGAAACATGTGATGTAGATTTGGAGATTTTATAATTCGCCGCTATGAGGGTTCTGCTTCTCATCATAGCAATTCTCTTAACTCCAAATTTTGCACAAGCTACGGTATGTCAGAGCACTGGATATACAGTATTGTTTATTAACGGTATTTTTACTGAACGAGCTAAAGCTGAGTCCGACATAAGAATATTTGAAAGAGCGTTCTTACAAACGTCTGATTTGAAGAACGTTATTTTTCGGTTAGGCTATAATTCTTCACATTTCGCGGGTTTTGGAGATATAGCACAAGTTGTATCGCAGGCGCTCGGAAGTTCGATAAGTGATTTTGATCTCAGGACTATTTTGATGCAGGTTTATCCGGAAGTTACTACGCGAAAAATTCTACTCGTCGGGCACTCGCAGGGGACATTTTATACAAACGAGCTGTACGATTATCTCACACTACATGGAGTACCAGAGGAATCTATTGCCGTGTATAACCTGGCGACTCCTGCGAGTTTGGTTGCCGGCGGCGGAAAGTATCTGACGTCTGGGAACGACAACCTCATTAATACGGTACGAGAGTGGACAGCCGCCGCCGGTACAGAACAGCCGCTACCGGCAAACATTCTTATCCCGCTCTCTTCATTGGAGACACAAGAACTTTGGCGCGGACATTCATTCAGCGGCGAGTATCTTGCACAAGGCACCGGTATAATTGTTTCTGATATTACCAACGTTCTTACTTCATTAACCGCCAAAGATACTATAGACGCGGATATATCCGGCTGCTTCGAACCGCCAGCGGACACACTCTCGTATCGTATACAGGAATTCGGATTTGCCGTTGTTGATCCATTTGCTCAAGCTACCCGAAACACGGCACAAGCAACAGGAAGAGCTGTTGCAATAACCACATCACGAGTCACTTCGGGTGTTAAGGCAGCAGTTAGTGCAATCAGTGAAACACTCTCGACAGTAAATACGCCCGCGTCACCTTCAGGCCTTGACACCGTGGCACAGGACCTTGCTTCAGTAAGTGGTGCAACAGAATCGATTGCTGTTACTGGAGAAGGAAGTATTTCCATTACCCCAGAGGCGCCTGTGATATTGCCAAATAACACAACGGAACTATTACCTGAAGACACCGATACGTTTGCAATACCCGAAGAAGAAAAATTGACCGAAACTGCGGATGATTTTGATACAGAGGATCAAGACTCGGAGAATACGTTTGGAGTTCCGGACCTGATTCCCGTCATTACTCCGTTCGTTGGAGGGAGCGGCAGTGGCCCTTTGAAAATTAAGGAAGCGCAAGAAAAAGCCGAGGCTGAAGCGGAAACTGTAGAAGAGGTCGTTACTCCTCCTCTCTCAATCATATCGCCGGGAAACTCGTCTATTTTTGCGACAACCACGGTTACATTTACCGGGACAACGACGCCTCTTGCGACCGTATCGCAAACTTTTTCAAGCGCGACAACAAGTGCCGATGTAGACGGTAATTGGGAGCTCACACTTTCCGGATTTTCGGAAGGAGCGACGACGGTGCGGTTTACTGCAACAAACCAAGAAAATATCGCATCGGACCCGACAGAGTTATTGATTAATATCGATACCGTCTCGCCTTCGTTTGAATTGTTCAGTGTACTGCAATGCATCTATTCACTTACTTCCGGTCTTTGTTTATCCGGAAGCACGAATGTCAATGTAATGTGGACATCAACTTCAACCGACATTGCATATTACGGAATTGTCTTAAATGGCACAGAATCTGCGACTACAACAGCCACTACGACGACAGCAACGCTTTCCAATAACGCCAACAGCACTATCGAAATTGTCGCATATGATACGGCAGGAAATGTAGCTACATCTTCCTCTCAAGTTGTTGAAGTACTTGACATGCCGATAGTGATAAATGAAATTGCGTGGGCGGGTACGCAGACGGACGAATTTGATGAGTGGATTGAACTCTACAACAGAAGCAATTACACAATCAATCTTTCAAACATAATACTCCTTGCTGAAGATGGGGTTCCATACGTTTCTTTATCAAGCACGCTTGCCTCTGACGGGTACTATCTCATTGAACGTACTGATGATAATACTACAAGCATTACGGCAGATTTAACCGTGGCTTTCAGCGGAATAGGCAATGGTTCCGGGCTTTCGAACAGCGGAGAAGTACTAAACTTAATTCACGCACTCGGCGGACAAGCGTCAACAACACTTGATGCAACTCCAGCTTTATCTTCGTGCAGTAACGCGTGGTGCGCTGGAGGAGAGGGGAGCCAGCCGACCACGATGGAACGGGCAAGCGCTTCTACAGATGGGACACTTTCTTCAAACTGGAAATCAAACAATACATTTACGAAGAATGGCACTGATGCGGGCGGGAACATTATTAACGGTACGCCTCGCGCACAGAATAGTGTCAGCTTGCTTGATATCGGCTACTTCTGCTCTCCGGAAACGGAAAGTTTTGAAGAAGATGGCTTTTATACCCCGCCTACATCCGCATCATGTACATATCTTTCTTCCGAACTTTCCGGTCAGCGGTATGGAGATTTGTATAGGGGGACTGTCGCAAGCTCAACCATAGTAACCGGGCATTCATTAGGGGTAAGTACCAGTAAAACCGAAACTGACTCATATTCTGGGGCAGTACAAGGAGACAGCTATTTCGTTGCGATTTTTGAAATTCACAGCAATCCCAACTTGACTGCCTTCCGAAATTATTTTCAAACCGGCGCGAATGCCCCGCCGCACTTAAACTACGGCATCATTAACTGGACATACGGTACTGCGCCATAAACATTACCACTTCTCGCCATTTTGTAAGATGGGGTAAGTAAGACAGATTACATAAGAGGGGGAGAAGTAAAAAGAGGCAAAGGAAGTAAAGGATATTTTCTCAGCTATCGCGCAAAATTCTCCTGTGTAGGAGGGAATAAAGGGGGTGGGGATAAAGGTTGCGGAAGTATTATTTCGTGGTATTGTAAAAGATGGAGCAGTACCATGACGTTTTTTGGTGAACGCTCTGACTTTGTTTCAAACCGACCGTGGAAGGACACACCATGACCAAGCGTCTCTCCGCCATTCGGCCGCCGGGGACAACGAGTCTCCTGCGTCCGAAACACCAGATCGGCATCTCCGCGGAAGTCCGCACCGACTTCAAGACGAACGTCGGCGACCTCGACACCGCCTAGCCACTCAACGGCGAGGCACGTGTTTCACCTCTAGTTAATTGCCGGCGTCCAACCTTCGGGATGGACCGTCACGCCGGCAATAAGGGGATTGTGGCGATCTCCTCTCTACGGGATAGCGCAAGCCACTTTCCCCCGCCCCGGCGCAGGTTCTCCTCCTGCCGCCGGGGCTCTACTTTTTTATACTAAAGGGAACGGTAACTTGACAGAGATATAATTTTATGTTTATAATGTAGCTTGAGGTTCTTTTGCAGTTGTATATCACTCATTCACGGAGGTTCCGATGGGTAACATTTCCATTCTTCTCATCGGCCGTGGGCAGATGGGAAAAGACGAAGAGGCACATTTACGCACTTGCTTCCCTGAGATTGATGGCATTTCCTACGTCAATGGGGAGAATCTCTCCACCTTCAAACTCTCGCGGATTGCGTATGACTCAGACGTGATGGTCTTGGTGGACCCGCGTCAGTTGCCGCGCACGGTTGATATCGTCCGCGGAGCACTCGGACAGCAATCAAAAACGATGCTGTTCTGTGGCGACACACAACATCTCGAACTCCGCTCGGTTTCTTTGGAGCTCGTTGATTTTGTTCTGCAGGAAGCTGAAATTCGTTTCCTAGAGAGCATACCGCATTCTCAGTATAACGTTGCCTTCTCAATGATTGAGAAAACCGAAGACCGCGAAGAGTACATCTGGCGGATGGTTCGGAATGCCCGCATCAGCACCCTGTCCCCGCACTTTACCTCGTGGAGACCCAGCAGTCCCGAACAGTGGGAAGAGCTTGTCACGCATCATCGCCCAAACTTGGTTGTCATGAGTATGGGGGACAGGAACGTGCGGTTCGCGTATCACGCGCTCCTTGCACGGCGTCCGAGGGAAGAACGGATTAAGAATGTCCAGAGGCAAGGACATATCCCAAATCACTTTCCTCATGCGATTTTCTACATGAAGAAAGACAAAAACGGCAAAGAATCACTAGCACTCTGTGAAGTTCGACTGAAGTTTAAGACGGTCGAGCAGAGCACTTGACCCCTAGGCAACATGCCCGGGGGTTTCCTTTTTAATAAGAAAAAACGTATCGTGTGTATAGTATACTCGTCTCTTCTTTGTATTTCGGGTATACTTTTTGCATATGAAAGACGACCAGGGAGTGTGGAATTTTATCTTTTCACTGTTCTTTCTCGCGGTGTTTGCGGGTGCGCTCTGGGCGCTTTTCGCTCTCGGACGGCTCCCGATAGCGATTACCGTCTTTGATTTTATACTTGTTATTCTCGCGACGCTCCGCGTAACGCGGCTTTTTGTCTACGACAAAGTCACGCAATTTATTCGCGACTGGTTTATGCGAAAGGAGATTATGGAAGGAGACGGGGGAGAAATTGTCATTGTCCGCCAAAAACTTGCTAGAGGACCGCGCCGTACGATACATGAACTCCTCTCATGTCCGTGGTGTTTCGGCATCTGGTCGGGGCTCTCCGTGTCATTTTTTTATTACCTCACGCCGCTTGCGTGGTTTCCAATTCTTGTCCTCGCTGTCTCCGGCGCAGGCACCATGCTCCAGCTTCTCTCAAATATGATAGGGTGGCGCGCCGAGTATCTGAAGAAGAAAACAGAAGAATAATCAATGCGCAAAACGAACAGGGGGGCTCTAAAGCCCCCCTCCCTTGGTGTTTTTAAACTCCTCCTTAATTTGGCGTCGTGCATTTTCCTCGCATTTGGGCGAGTCGCAAATGTATCGCATAACGACGCGGCCGTTTCCGGCGCGAATGGCAGGGAAGAGAAAGTCTCTTTCTTTGCCATTCTCTGCTCCGCACAAGGTCGCAGTTGCGGGGTCAGGACAACAACAGCAGCGTATTGAGGAGGGATGTTTCCCGCCCTCTCGTCTCAATGATTCCAACTGGAATTCCATACATACCCCCTCAAAATTGGAAGATTTCCTGCACACCATCGTACACCTTACGATTGATATTGGAAATCTTGACTGCAAGCTCGCTTTGGGGTAAGGTGTGCAGTATTGGACTGAAGACAGCCCCGACGCACAGTCGGGGTCCCGACTGAAACGTCGGGACAGGAAGCCGTAAGGCGTTAATAATCCGTAAGGACCCTGCCGAGGTTGAGCCGGACGAATACCGGCGAAATCCCGCTCCGCGGGATTCTCGAACACCCACTTCAGACCGTTTCGGTCGATTTTTATTTTTACCGTTTATATCGGTATGGCAAAAACAAAACAGCAAAAAGTTGAGATACTTGAGAAGATTAAAGACGCTATCGCGAACGCCGCGTCAGTCGTCTTTGTAAATTTCCACGGACTCGGCGTCTCTGAGGCGAACAATATGCGCAACGCGCTCAAAGAGGAAGGTATCAGGTATTTCGTCTCGAAAAAAACACTCATTCGGCGGGCTCTTGAAGATGCGAAACTTCCCGGAGATATACCCGTGCTTGATGGAGAACTTGCGATTGCGTGGGGAGACGACTCAATTGCTCCGGCGAGAGGAATCAATACATTCGCGACAAAATACGAAGGGAAGCTCTCCATTCTCGGCGGCATCTTTGAGCGACGACTCATAGGAAAAGAAGAAATGCTGGCTATCGCGTCAATTCCGCCGCTCAAAACTCTCTACGGGCAATTTGTAAACATCATCAATAGCCCGATACAGGGTTTTGTGATGGCACTCGGTCAAATAGCCGAGCAAAAGTCCTAATCATTAACAACTAAAAACTAAACACTCATAGCTCGAAGCTAAAAACCATGACAGAAGAAACAAAGAAGACGGAAAAAAAACAGGAAGCACCCGCCGAAGCACAGAAACTTGAGGCAACAGAAACTCCGACAGCTACGCCTACAGAAAGCGTAGAAGTTCCCGCAAAATTCAAAAAACTCATCAACGACATTGAGGCAATGACGGTACTTGAGCTTCATGAACTCGTAAAAGTGCTTGAGAAAAAATTCGGCGTCTCGGCAGTCGCTGTCGCGGCGGCACCTGGAGGCGCGGGAGGCGAAGGCAATGCGACTGAAGAGAAAAGTATCTTTTCAATCGAACTCTCAAGCGCCGGAGCCC
Source organism: Candidatus Kaiserbacteria bacterium (assembly GCA_016186705.1). Taxonomy (GTDB): domain Bacteria; phylum Patescibacteriota; class Minisyncoccia; order Phycocordibacterales; family JABMNX01; genus JABMNX01. The sequence continues at coordinate 78,739 of JACPLB010000006.1, forward strand.
AAAAGATTGCCGTTATTAAAGTAGTCAAAGACGTGCTCGCGCTCGGACTCAAGGAAGCAAAAGACCTTGTTGAGAGCGCACCGGCTCTCTTGAAGGAGGGTGTGAAGAAAGAAGAGGCGGAAGAGATAAAAAAGAAAATTGAGACGGCAGGAGGCAAAGTTACGTTAAAGTAACATTACTCTGGAATGCGAAAGTGCGAGTCGCCAGCTCGTATTTCTCGTAAACCAACGACACAGCCGCCTGAAAAAGGCGGCTGTGTCATCCGGTTGCGTTCCGTAGGAAGGGGGGTACAATACCGGCATATGGAGACTCTCGACATACTACTTGGAGGCGCCCATCGGGTGAAAATCCTCCGCCTCTTCGTGTTTAACGAAGGGGATACGTTTGAACTAAAGGATATTGCTCGCCGAACAAGGACAACTATCTCGTCCACCCGAAAGGAGACAGCGATGATGGAGAAAGTAGGTCTCCTCAAGCGCCGCGTGTTTTTCACTTCCATGACACGGCGCGGAAAGAAAGGAAAGACAGCAAAGAAAAAAGCGCGTGGTTTTACGCTTAATCCGAAATTCAAGTACCTCACGGCGCTTCGCACCTTTCTTTTGACGGCGGCTCCTATTCAGCACAACGAAATAGTGAAAAGACTCAACACCACTGGGCGATGCAAGCTCATCGTCATTGCCGGTACGTTCATCCAAGACGTGAACGGTAACGTCGACCTCTTGATTGTCGGCGATAATATCAGCGAACCGCGGCTTGAACGTGCGGTGCGGGACATTGAAGCAAAACTTGGCAGGGAACTTCGATACGCAAACTTTTCGACTCATGATTTCGCGTATCGCATGAACATTTACGATAAACTTTTGCGCGATATTTTCGACTACCCTCACCAGACGCTCTTAAACCGTCTCGGGAGAGAATACAACGGCGGAGACATCCCTCAATAAGGCATTCTACGGCTCTACCTCTTGCTGTGATTGTCCACAGGAATGGGCACACCACCTCTGTGTCAATGGTATGATGTAGCTATACGCACAGATTGCGTATCTATCAAGGTCGATGGCATTACAGCCACTTAAATCATAGTACATTCGGGCATCCCGCCCGATTTATCCTAGGCGTCTGCTCCTCTCCATACGGGAATCGGGGCAGTCGACATATACAATATGTTATTACAAACATGGACTGAGGTGCTCCAGCAGTCATTCCAAGACCTCTGGCTCGGCATCGTCGCATTCGTACCAAGTCTGCTCGTAGCGTTGATTATCTTCGTTATCGGCTGGATTATCGGTGCGGTGCTCGGACGCGTTGTCGCGCAGATTGTTGGATCTCTCAAAATAGATAATGCACTTCGCAGCGCCGGATTTGAAGACACCTTCAATCGTGCCGGCTTCAATCTCAATTCGGGAGCGTTTCTCGGGGGATTGGTGAAGTGGTTCATTATCATCGTCTTCTTGGTCGCCGCGCTTGAAGTGCTCGGCTTAAGCCAAGTAAACGTATTCTTGCAGGAAGTCGTGCTTCTCTACCTCCCACAAGTCATTGTGGCGGTTCTCATTCTCTTGGTAGCGGCAGTCATCGCTGAAGTTGCGCGGAGTGTTGTTACCGGAGCTGCGAAAGCGGCGCACATGGTCTCGGCAAATTTGCTCGGAAGTGTCGCAAAGTGGTCTATCTGGATCTTTGCGGTACTTGCGGCGCTTAACCAGCTCGGGGTCGCGACTGCGTTCGTACAGACACTCTTTACGGGAGTGATTGTCGCGCTCTCACTCGGGTTCGGACTCGCGTTCGGCCTCGGCGGGCAGCAGGCGGCAGCAGGGTATCTTGAGCGTCTGCGCGGTGAAGTGCGCGATAAATAAGGTCCTCTCGCTATTATGTAACGCAACAACCCCGCCAAATGGCGGGGTTGTTGCGTTTATCCCCATTTGCTTTTCTTGTCCTCCACGTTGACGAGAAAACAGCTCTTGTGTATACTTGCCACACGTACTTATGAGTAATCATTTCAAGAAATCACACGAGCGGAGGCGATAGCCGGGCATTATGCCATGACTAGAGCAACCGCGCCGAGCGGTTTTTTTGATGCCCTCTAATTACGCGAATGTACTTTGACAACGTCATATAGCAGGTAAAAAATAAATTAAAATGTTTAAGCGGTTTTTAGATTTCCTAATAGGAGATCTAAGAGCGTGTGGTGGATGCCTAGACTCTAAAAGGCGATGAAGGACGCGGCGTGTCTGCGATAAGCTTCGGTGAGGTGACTAGCAACCTTTGACCCGGAGATGTCCGAATGGGGAAACCCGTCCCGTTTTACGGGACATCTCGACGTATAACGTCGGGGAGCGCACCTGGGGAAGTGAAACATCTCAGTACCCAGAGGAAAAAAGACCAAAAGGAATTCCCGTAGTAGCGGCGAGCGAACTGGGGTAAGCCCAAACTCGATTTCACCCTGCACTCTTTATTTACTTAGAGAGGGCGGGGTGGTATCGGGGGTTGTAAGGCAACGATATTCCATTTTTAAATGGAAGAAGAGTTACAAATTGTATTGTTAGCAGAATTCGCTGGGAAGCGGAACCCAAGAGGGTAATAGTCCCGTACGTGAAAATGATACAACTCTTTTGTTGTTGTTCTTGAGTAGCTCAAGACACGAATAGCTTGAGTGAAACTGCCAGAACTAACTGGTAAGGCTAAATACTTTTAGAGATCGATAGTGAACTAGTACCGTGAGGGAAAGGTGAAAAGCAGTCCGGTAAGGACAGTGAAATAGACCTGAAACCACATGCTTACAAGCAGTGGGAGCCCCGCCTCTGGCGGGGTGACCGCGTGCCTATTGAAGAATGAGCCAACGAGTTTATGTGTATTGCCAGACTAAGCCCTTCTCGGGCGGAGTCATAGGGAAACCGAGTGTGAATAGCGCGACTCTGTAGTACGCATAAGACCCGAAGCTGGGTGAGCTTGCCATGAGCAGGGTGAAGTTTGTGGAAACACAGATGGAGGCCCGAACCGGTTGGTCGTTTAACGCCATCGGATGACTTGTGGTAAGGAGTGAAAAACTAATCGAACTCAGTAATAGCTGGTTCTCTCCGAAATAGCTTTTGGGTTAGCGTCGTGTGTTCCTCTTGGGGGTAGAGCACTGGAAGGTATGAACAGGGGGAAACCCCGTCACACCTATCAAACTCCGAATACCAAGAGCCATAGCACGGCAGTTAGACAGTGGGGGCGAAGCTCCACGCGTCAAAAGGGGAACAGCCCAGATCTCAGGTTAAGGTCCCTAAATCTATGCTCAGTGCACTTAAGGAGGTGAGATTTCTCAGACAGTGAGGAGGTTGGCTTAGAGGCAGCCACCCTTTAAAGATAGCGTAACAGCTCACTCATTTAGAGATGTCGCGCCGTAGATGATCGGGGCTAAGCATAGTACCGAAACCGAGGGCTTGTGAACTTCATTGAGGAAAAATTTTCAGAGCGAACGATTCGTCATAGTCTGTATTCGGACTATATGACGACTCTGTGCGCTCCAGCGAACGGTGCCATTTCCGTGGGGCGCAGTACTCATGGAATGTGTTCGGCACCGTTCGCTGTCAGTTCTTTCGTCTGTTTGGTGAGGGCCTGTAGCTCAAATGGCTAGAGCACTCTCCCGTAAGGAGATGGGTTGTTGGTTCGAATCCAACCTGGTCCGCCAAACAAAATTTCCCGAGTGCGCCGCACTCGGGTCCTCAATGAAGTTCATAAGCGGTAGGAGAGCGTTCTGTTCTGCGATGAAGCCAAAGGGGAACCTTTGGTGGAGCGTACAGAAGTGAGAATGTTGGCACAAGTAACCGCAAGGCAGGTGAGAATCCTGCCCGCCGAAAGACTAAGGTTTCCTTCGCGATGAAGATCAGCGAAGGGTTAGTCGGGCCTAAGCCGATCCCGAAAGGGGGAGGCGATGGACACATGGTTAATATTCCATGACTTTACGAATGTGCGATGAGGGGACGGAGTGCTGTACCCTGAGCGCATTATTGGATTTGCGTTCGCGTTTTGAGGAGGTCTCTTAGGAAAATCCGGGAGGCATTACTCCGAGAAGCGCGGAAATGATGCGGCTTCGGCCAAAGCAAATTCAGGGGAGCGCGCTTTCAAGAAAATCCTCTAAGCACTAGCATTCGTAAAACCGTACCGAAAAACCAACACAGGTAGTCAGGTCGAGCAGACCAAGGCGAACAAGTGAGTCTTCCTCAAGGAACTCGGCAAAAAAGCGGCCGTAACTTAGGGATAAGGCCTGTCCTGCGCATCACGCGAAGCGCGATGCCGCGAAAATCCGAAATCCGAATATCGAAATCCGAAAAAATGAACTCAAATCCGAAAAAGAAAATAATAAACGGAATTCGTTTAGAATTTTATGTTTCGTGCTTTGAATCTTTTCGAATTTCGTGCTTCGTGCTTCGAATTTCCTTGTGCTGTGCACGGTTCGATTCCTTATCTTGGAGTTGGCTTCCCGCTTAGATGCTTTCAGCGGTTATCCTTTCCCGACATAGCTACGGGGCGGTGCCACTGGCGTGACAGCCCCCAGACCAGAGGTCAGTTCATTTCGGTCCTCTCGTACTAGAAACGAATCTCCTCAAGAATCAACGCCTACAGCAGATTAAGACCAACCTGTCT